>JBDQHQ010000239.1:0-3402 GCA_040264795.1 Akkermansiaceae bacterium
GAGTGTCGAGGAGTTGGAAATCGAGCCTGCGTAGATGTTCGACCAAGGCGACGAGGGCAACCTTGGAGGCGTCAGTCTTGCGCGAAAACATGCTCTCGCCAAAAAAAGCAGCACCAAGTGACACTCCGTAGAGCCCTCCGACCAGACCATCTTCATCCCAGCATTCCACAGAGTGGGCATGGCCCGAGCGATGCAGTAGGCAGTAGCTATCAAGAATCACCCTGTCGATCCAAGTGCTCTCGCGCTCGGCACAAGACCGAACCACCTCCTGGAATGCGCAATTCCAACGGATCTCGAAGGGGTGTCTTTTGATCGTCTTGCGCAGGCTTTTGGAAACGTGAAAGCGTTCATCAAGCGGGATGATTCCGCGGCTCTCGGGCGAGAACCACAGGATCTTGTCATCCTCCGCCATCGGAAAGATGCCGCGCGAATAGGCATCAAGCAGGGTCTGAACGGGGATCACCCGATCACCATTGGGAGAATTTCCCGACATCAATCAGTCGAATTTCCTGAGATCACCGCAAAGGCGTTGTGATCATGGATGCTCTCATGATTCACCGCCTTCACCGTGAAGGAGTCAATTCGGGAATCGGCACGCAACATCGCGGCGGCGTTGCGAACCACGTCCTCGACAAACACGGGATTTTCATAAGCCTGCATGGTTACGTGACGCTCATCCGGGCGCTTCAGCAGTGCATAAAGTGGTGCGGATCCGGATTTTTCAGCCACTTCAATAAGCTCCTCAATGAGGATGAATTCGTGGCCGTCCTCGCAGCACTTTGGTCGAACCTCCAGAGTCACATAGCCTCGCTGGTTATGCGCCCCGTATTCGCTGATTTCCTTGGAGCATGGGCAGAGGGTGGTCACTGGCACGGTAATACCGAGCACGAGATCGTCCTTCTCTGCATTGGAAGTGCCCTGGAAGACGCAGTCACAGCCCACCTTGGCCTTGGCACCACTGATCGGTGCCGCCTTGTTCACAAAGTAGGTGAAGGCCACCTCAATATGAGCCTCCTGCGCCTCAAGACGTGTCCTCAAATCCTTGAGGATGCTGGGCAGGGTCTGGGTTGTCACCTCGCCCTCGTGCTGACTGAGAATCTCGATGAAGCGACTCATGTGCGTGCCCTTGAAGTGATGCGGAAGATGCACAGACATTGAAATTTTAGCCACGGTTGGAAAGGGCTGGCCGTGGCGATCCGTGACTTGAATTGGATAGCGCAAGTCCGACACGCCCACTTGATCGATGGCAAGTCCGCGCTTATCGGGCGTCGCCTGAATGTCTGGAAGTGGCTGGTTCGGGGATTCGGACATGGATCAGTCGGAGGAGTATTCGGCCCAGGAAGATAAGGTTTCCCAGACACGCACAGAGCGCAATCGCACCTGCGCGCTCAGGGGGTATTTTGCATCGGGCTGGGCGCCGTAGGCCTTCAGCGCATCAGAACAGTGATCGTAAATGGTCTTGGCCATGAGTTCGGTGGTTGGATCCTGATTCTCGAAACCAATCACCCGCTCACCATAGCGCTCCTTGAAATCGGCGTAGGCCGGATCGGCCGTGTTCATGCACATCGCGTGATCAAGGCGATCGAGCCATTCGCCCACGGCCTCTTTGATGATCTTGAAGTCGCAGACCATCTCATTGGCATCGAGTTGCTCCGCTTCGAGGACAAACTCCACCTTCCGGCTGTGGCCGTGGGGAAAACGGCACTTATCCGGATGCTTGGAGAGCATGTGTCCGTTCTCTATTTCGAGCGATTTACAGATGCGATACATGGAAGAGGGTAACCCTGAATCAGGGTGACGAATTGAAGGCCATAGCCCCGATCCGGCAAGGAATTCTTAACATCTGTCGGCAATCTCGGCAAACATAGGGCCCTTTTTTGAGAAAATCACGAGATTCCGGCCAAACATGAGTCTAAAGATATCTTGTGGGGTCATCAACACCAGCGAGTTGGAAAGCTTCCCGCCGCTCCACACAGGTGCCGCAGACGCCGCAATGAATCTCACCTCCCTTGTAGCAGGACCAGGTCTCGGTGAAATCGATGCCCAACTCCAGGCCCCGTTTGGCGATGGCAGCCTTGTCCTTGTCAATGAAGGGCCGCAGCAATTCCATGTTGAGATAAGTGCCGTATTGCATGGCATCCCCCATCGCCTGCATGAAGGGCTCGCGGCAATCGGGATAGATAGCATGGTCGCCGCTGTGGGCGGCAATTACCACACCCTCGGCCTCCACGCTTTCGGCAAATCCCGTGGCCACCGCGAGCATGATGCCGTTGCGGAAAGGCACAACGGTTTGCTTCATCGACTCCTCGGCGTAGTGACCTTCCGGGATGTCTCCCCCGCTCCTCAGCAGATCGCTCTTGAAGAGATGGTCCATGAAGTCCAAGGACAGCGTATGATGCACGATGCCGTGGCGCTCGGCATGCAACTTGGCAAAGGGAATCTCCCGGGCGTTATGCTTGGAGCCGTAGTCGAAAGACAAACAGGCGACCACTTCGTGGGTGTGCACGGCTTCGTAGAGGACCGTTACGGAATCCATGCCACCACTGAGCAACACGCAGACTTTCATCGCCAATTCAGTGCGCTTCGGGGTAAGTCGCCTCGGTCGTCAGTTGGATGCCACCACGCGGAGCGAACTCGCCACGCACGACCATCTCCTGGGGCGAAAGGGCTCCGACCAAGTCGTCGAGGATACGGTTGACAATCTCCTCATTGAATGCCGGCTGGTTGCGAAATGAGGCGAGGTAGAACTTGAGACTCTTGGTCTCAACGCAGGTGTCGCCCGGCACGTAGCGGATGACCACTTTTGCGGCATCGGGTTGTCCCGTGACCGGGCATAGAGATGAAAACTCAGGGCAGTTGAGGGTAATCCAATAGCGACGGCCGGCCCGATGATTGGGGAACACCTCCAGCTTCGCCTCCTCAGGGCTGGTCGGCAGACGGGTGTCGGGTTTACCCAGCAGGGAGAGTTCTTTGAGATCCTCACGTTCGGACATGCCGGCATTGTGGAAATCCCAGCCCCAAGGTCGATCTGATTTTTGGCAGGTCTCCACACCCAATCGGAAATCCCCTTGATCCATCGGCTCTGCGTGGCAAAGCTACAACACATGATAAAGGGATTGCGTTTCGCCTATTGGCTCGGATTCGGACTACTGCTGGTAGCCTGCGAGCCCGTTACGCAGAGTCCTGCACGCAACCACATGCCACAGCGAAACGGCTTCGGCCAACCCATCGGTGGCGGCATGAACCAGATGACTGCGGTCGCGGACATTCCGCAGACCCAGCCGCCCGAAGTCTTTGCCGAAAGCGCCATGGTGGTCGACATCAACCGGGGACGCGTCCTCTACGCCAAGAACATCGATCAGCGGCGTGCTGTTGCCAGCACCCAGAAAATCATCACTGCCC
>JBDQHQ010000240.1:0-3399 GCA_040264795.1 Akkermansiaceae bacterium
ATATCTAACTGTATCAGAGAGTTATAGGTTTAGCTCCATAGTTAAAAGCGTAGGTTGACGGTATCCCCGTATCGAGGGTTCGAATCCCTCTCTCTCCGCCATAAGTATCTTGTAAATATCTGACTTGTAATAATAATAATGAAACGCAAAGCCCGATTGGTACGTTTTTTGGTACACTTTTGGCTTAACTAACTTTGTGAGTTCTGGCACAGGCATGGCGGCGTCCGGTATTCCAGTCTCGACGATTAGCCGGGTGCTGAACCATGGT
Source organism: Akkermansiaceae bacterium (assembly GCA_040264795.1). GTDB lineage: Bacteria > Verrucomicrobiota > Verrucomicrobiia > Verrucomicrobiales > Akkermansiaceae > Oceaniferula. Next base: position 269 of record JBDQHQ010000240.1, read on the forward strand.
GAGGGTGGAGTAACCAAAATTTATAATTGCTTTAGCTATGCTGAGGAGAAGCGCCTTGCACTGGAAGCGTGGGCCGGTCGCATAGGCGAAATTGTCAGTTAGCAAAGCTTGAACCCACCCCCAAGGCTTTCAAAGCCTTTTAGTCCTCCTGCCCCTGAAGCAGAGACCGTCCATGCACTAACATTATAATTGGACCACTCGGTGGGGGCTGACCAACACGATCAGTGAACTTCTCCGTAATACCGAGGAACGGCGCCACTTCGGCAAAGGTCAGATTATGGTTCTTGCGGTATTTTACCTGGTAGGCGACCTGGTTCCCCCCAGTCTCCTCGTAGATACCATCGATGCCAGTTCCATCATTGGGTAGGTTGAAGCGCTCGCGCATCTCGACAGGAATACCGCCCACCACCCAGTGTTGCTTGTGCTGCGTGATAGATTGCGTGGCTAGGTAGCCTTCAATGAAAATCTCAAAGACATCCCCACGGTCCTTCTCCTCAAAGATATCGTTCACACGGGCTTCAAACTCACCGAACGATGCGAGGCCATCGAAGACACCCTCAGCGACCCAGTAATCGGCTTTGTAGTGCAGCGCGCTCATTCGATTTGATTTACCCATGGCTTGGTGCGGAATATTTGGTTCAAATATCTGTACACCTAAAATTTAGGAGATGGGACATGGCTGGCTTGTCAATCAAAGGGCACCGCAATAGAAGAAAATGATGACGAAGAAAATATATTTGCTTCCGAACCATTCACGAGATCTGAGGAAGAATTTACTTGGGTAAATAAAGACTCTGATTTATATTGATTGTGAGGAAATAATCAGGCTTTCAGATGGGGTATCATATTTTGATGATGAAGGCATGCCCCAGGGTCCTGACGTTGCCGATAATCTGCTAGAACTTTTGGATGACGAGTGCTAACGGTTCCCAAATGGCCGATCCTGTTGGTTGAGAGGAATCGTCGGAGTCTGGTTTGAAACGAACGTGTTAGCCAGATTTTGGGCGCACCAATGCCGTCGATTTGATCGTTGATAGATGTTCTGAAAACTTGAAACCTATCAAATCGGCTTACGGCAGATAAAGCTGTGCATAGCCCCAGCGGCACAGTATTCACATCCCCTGCATTTTTCTGTGAATGGCAACCATAGCCAACGTATCGCGAGTGCAATATTCTACTAGATTGGCGTAGGTTTTCTCGCGCTCTGATACCCCTGGATTGGTAAGCGTGACCTCTTTCCAAAGGCGCGAAGCGCTGGCACCTTCTTGAATAGCAAGGTTTTTATATGAGAGCTCTGGCATTAACGCTTGCAAGATCACTTTAATAGAAGCACTTCCTTTGAAGGCCGCATCTTTGATCATTTCGTCTGAAAACGGCTTCATCAAATCGATCACACGCGCATTCAGACCATTCAGAAATGTTGCGTATTCGGGGAAAGTGGCGGCCATCTCATTATTGCGCGTTTTTTCGAAGGGCTCATACCACACCAGCACTGAGCCCACTTCACCGATATCTTCCCGAAGTCTTTCGAGAAGAGCCGGCATCGGGTTGCTCTTATCGCGGTGCAAGAATTCTCGGTGCTCGATATCGCCGCCCGGCTCACGCTGGATGTGCAACGAATACTGAAACGGCACCTGCTGGTAGGGACGCGTTCCATCCCAAGGTGGTATCAGGCCCTGCGATGTCTCATAGTCGAAATAGTACACCGGGTATTTGATGTTACCCAAAAACCGCCCCAGCGCATTATTGTCGATGGTGCGTGCGTCGTCAGCCCGCGCACGAAGGTATCGCCTCGTCGACTTGCCCAAGACAGACGGATCATCAATCGCATCAATTGTTGTTATTCCGGCCTCGATCAGCTCAGAGGCCTGCTTTGCGTTAATGAACGGAAGCCGATGAATGGTCTCGGGCGCAAGCGGCGGATCGAGCTTTTCACGGATATCCAGCCATTCACCGTAGGACTTCAGGCGTGCACGTTCGGGTGCCGGGTCAGGCATGGTGTGGCTTGCAACCACGTTTAGGGCCTCATCTATCCGCGCCTTCGTGTTTTCAACCTGCTGGGAAACCTGTTCCGTGATGTCAGTGACAGCAACCAATTCTCGTGGATTTATCTCGCCCGCTCTAACGTAGTCGCGGTTCACATGCGCCACCTCGCAGCGCGTGATCGGAAAGCCAGATTTCTCAAGGACAACACGCTGGAAAGCAAGATCGAAGGTGTGCTCTGGCTTGGCCGATGTGCCGCTCTTGATTTCAGTCAGCACAAATCCGTCGCCGTCCCGGCTGACGATGTCCGAGATACATGTGATAGGCCCAGCTTCGTAACGCCCCTGAGCGATAGCGTCAGCACCGCTCCGCCAAGTCTCATCAGTGTGTGCTGTCAGGGCCTGGTAGCTCGCATAGTCCGAAAATCCGAGCCGAACAAGTTTAGGAAAGAGTGCCTCGGCGAAAGGCTCAAAGGAGTGCCCTTCATCAAAGCGGGCTTGAAGAGCCGGGGTCACGGGCGGAATAAGATGCTTGGCATGCTTCTTAAGCCAGAGCCAAGCCGGATGCCTGAGAAACAACATGTAGTCTGACTTGGAAATCTGCACTCAATAGCTCCGTATTAATGTCCAGATCTCAGGCACGATTAGTCTCGTTTCAGCAGACCTCGACGTTAAAAATCCCTGCTATAAGGTTTTGGATGATTTGACCCCACACACTAAGCTGGGTTTAACGGCTAAAGCGAGGTCTTCCGCCTGAGAAAAGAGTGTCATCTCTAAATTATAGAGCGGCAGGCGTTCCGCAAATCGAGCATTCACGTCTTTTAGAAGCTCAATGTATGTTTGATATGCGCAGCTCGGGTCGATAACACTCCAGCCCTGACTCTCCAGTGCATTAGGTGCGAATTCTTCCATCTCAGAAAAGCCCTGCTTTTTCTGTTTGTTTCCAGTGACATTGTTACGACCCGTCACGTATGGAAAGACGATGCCATTAAAACCCATGAGAAGTTGCACTGCATTTAATGCAACTGCAACTCTGGCATCATAGATTGCATATTTTTCGGGATGAGCGACAGATAGCAACTTCGAGTAACTTGCAACCCCCTTGATCGGTGTTCCGGGAAATTCATGTTCAGCCATTTTCACGTAACG
>JBDQHQ010000241.1:0-3393 GCA_040264795.1 Akkermansiaceae bacterium
GACCTCTGGCCCAAGATAGAGATCGCGTGGACCCATATCACGGTGGGTGAGCTTGAACCATGCGCGGGCAAAGGCGTCGGCAAATTGATCCGGGTTCTCGAGGAAGCGGCGTGAGATTTTCTCATACTCGGGGTCAAACCTTAGCGAGAGGTCCGTGGTGAGCATAGAGGGGGCGATGGTTTGGGTGGAGTCATGCGCGTGGGGCACAGTACCCTCTCCAGCATTGTCCTTGGGTTTCCATTGGTTGGCACCAGCAGGGCTCTTGGTGAGTTCCCACTCGTAGCCGAAGAGGTTTTCAAAGTAGTTGTTGCTCCATTTGGTCGGTGTTGTGGTCCAGGTAACTTCGAGGCCACTGGTAATGGTGTCGCCACCTTTGCCTGAGCCGTAGCTGCTGGTCCAGCCGAGGCCCTGCTCCTCAATGCTTGCAGCCTCCGGCTCGGGCCCAACATGGTCTGCGGGGCCGGCACCATGGGTTTTGCCGAAGGTGTGGCCTCCCGCAATGAGAGCAACGGTTTCCTCGTCATTCATGGCCATGCGGCCGAAGGTCTCACGAATATCGTGAGCGGCTGCGATGGGATCAGGGTTGCCGTTCGGGCCCTCGGGGTTGACGTAGATGAGGCCCATCTGCACGGCTGCCAGAGGGTTTTCCAGATCGCGCTCACCGGTGTAGCGTTTGTCATCAAGCCATTCGCCTTCAGCACCCCAGTAAACGTCGTGATCAGGTTCCCAGGTGTCATTGCGACCCCCGCCAAATCCGAAGGTTTTGAATCCCATGGTCTCGAGTGCTACATTACCGGTGAGAATCATGAGGTCCGCCCAGGAGATCTTGCGTCCATATTTTTGCTTGATGGGCCAGAGAAGTCTGCGGGCTTTGTCCAAGCTGGTGTTATCCGGCCAGCTGTTGAGGGGCGCAAAGCGCTGCTGACCTCTGCCACCGCCGCCACGTCCGTCGCCAGTTCTGTAGGTGCCCGCACTGTGCCATGCCATGCGGATAAAGAAGGGGCCATAGTGACCGTAGTCTGCCGGCCACCAGTCCTGGGAGTCGGTCATTAGGTCCGCCAGGTCCTTCTTTAAGGCATCATAATCGAGGCTCTCGAACTCCTTGGCGTAATCGAAATCCTGATCCATGGGATCGGATTTGGTGGAGTGCTGGTGCAGGAGTTCCACCTTGAGGTGGTCAGGCCACCAGTTGTCATTGGTGGTTCCACCTCCGGCGGCATGATTGAATGGGCATTTGGATGCTGTAGACATAATGAATGGTCTGGTTGTATGGTTAAAAAATACTTAATTTAAGATGAAGCACCCTAGTTGTGCGCCCTCAGTGCGGTCAACACCTAATGGCACAATTGTATGCCATTGCAAGTGGCAGGGGCGCTTATTTCAGCATTCTTATTGCCACTGCTTCATATAGGCGACGATGTCGGCTACATCTTGTGCAGTTAGGCCAAGCTGATCAGCGGAAAGCATGAGGGAGCGATTCAAATTTCCGGGCCTGCCATTGATGAGTCCACGTGGGATCATCTGGGTCTGGCCACCGGTGGATTTGATGATCGTTGGGTCTGGCTCACTCGTTATGAGTCCGTGGATTTCTCCGCCTGCCTTGAGCTTTACGACACGGCCTCCATAGCCATGGGCGATATCGTGAGAGGGCTCAACGATGGCACGTGCAATGACTTCGCTCGGCTGACCAGTTCCCCATCCTTTGAGCGCGGGGCCGTAGCTGGGTCCTGCAAGTGTGGGTTCGCCAACCTGGTGGCACATAATGCATCTGGTGATGGCGGTTTTGCCACGGTTGATGTCACCTTCAAGTGCCATGACATCTTCAACGCTATAGCTTGGTTTGCCGTTGGGGGCGGGGACGGTAACAGCAACGGGCTTGATCTTGGATGGGTCATAGATGCCTCGTGTTTTAAGCTCGCCTGCGATGTTGTAAGCTTTCCATTCACCCAGACCGTTGCGGAGTAACCAATAGGAAGCATCGGCTTTGGTGCGCTCATCATCGGCGAGTTCCAACATGGCTTTAACCGATGTTTTGTCGTTGATGAAGGCGAGTGACTCCACAGCGAACTTGCGTGCTTCAGGGGAGAGGGAGGGATGCAGTGCTCTTGCTTTGAGCTCGGCAACGGCCACTGTTGGCCAAAGGCGCCAGGTGAGCTTGGCGAACTGGTCTGACCACTGGTGAGGTTCTCCGGGGTTCATCGCCTCTTTGATGGCGAGCCAGATTTCGTTTTCCTGGTTTGCAGCACCCAAGCCAATCGCTTCAACAGTGTTTTTATCGCTGTGATCCACTTGGGGAGCTAAGATGGCAAAGATGTCCTTGGTTTGAGAGGCGGGGAGATCCCGTAGGGAGAGGGCGACATCGCGGCGGATGCCGGGGTCAGGATCATGAGCGAGTTGTCTGGCATAGGGCAAGATGGCCGTGCCTTGAGAGCCGATGGGGTTGATTCGGCGCAGCGCTCGGTAGGCGGTTAGACGCACATGGGGCTGGTCTGATTTTAAGAGTTTAACACACTCGGCTTTTGCTTTTTCTCCAAGGTGAGGAAGAAGCCAGATGGCCCGGGCGGCGATGCGCTTATTGCTGTGTTCAAGGAGCTGGGTCAGGGCTGGTATTGATTTTTCCCCATGCTTCTTGAGGGCACGAAAGCCAAGGTAGCGTGTGTTGATAGCAGGGCTGGTGAGCGCGGTGATGGCACCATCAATGGTTTCCAAGTTGAAGTCAGGTGCTTTGCTTTTAAATCCTTTCGGAGCGATGCGGTAAATGGTGCCGGAGCAAGATCGGTCACTGTCTCCATGACCTCCAACGCGCGGGTCATACCAGTCACAGATATAGATAGCGCCATCCGGGCCTACGCTGATGTCGGAGGGACGGAAAAGGATTTTGTTTTGGTCGTGGTCGCCTTTTCCTCTGCCAACGAAGTCTGATCCCGCGTATTGTTTGTTCGGGTTGGAGGTGATGAGGTTGCGCTGCTCAAGCTTGAAGGTAGCACCCTGAGGTTCCGGTTGGTAATGGAAGATGGTATTCTTTCCGGGCTCAGCAGAGAAGAAGGCTCCATTGAAGCGCTCAGGAAGAGCTCCGTTTTCATACATGGTGACACCGGTGGGAGATCCTCCTCCGTAGATGTGGCCAACATCCATGGTTCCAGGGTCTTGCTGGCGCCAGTGAGCGCTGCCGTGGCCTTGGCCGGGGCGCTTAACACTTCTATAGAGGCGTTTGGCGTCACGGGTGAAGTAGCCGGCTGATCCGTATTCGAGGATGTAAGAAACGCGGCAGGCTGGCGGGTCATCGTTGTCGTTCTGAAAGGCGTTGCCGAATGAGTCCAGAGACTGCTCGTAGGAATTGCGGTATCCCTGGCCGACAATTTCACAATCCGTGCCGTCAGGGTTCATGCGGAC
>JBDQHQ010000242.1:0-3386 GCA_040264795.1 Akkermansiaceae bacterium
AGGTCGCCCAGGGTCTCGACGATGCCCCTGCCGAAGAGCTCGGCGAATATGCGGTTGGTGTAAACGCGTGCCGTGAGGGGGTTGTCAGCCGAAGCGAGCCATTTTGCCATTTCCAGCCGGTTACCTGTGGGGAGTTTGCTTGGGTTGAGCACTTCGGGGACATCCGGTTTCATCACTTCGCCCTTGTTTTGCCAGTTGCCACCAATGAATAAGCGGGTGGTCCTTGTCCCCTCGGGTGGGCATTGCTGCATGACCGGGAAGTCCGTACCTTTGATGGCTTTATATTGCTTGCTCGTCTGCTGCAAGCTGGCTCCTATTTGTTGGTGCTGCGGGTTTGATGGCAGGACTTGCCAGGCCGGGTTATTGTTGAAGTGCAACTGGTAGTGGCGCAGGTGGGTGGGCTGGTTGCCGGTGACAGTTGCCCTTTGGTGAAGAGTCAGTTTCAAGCTCTCTCCCTCAGCAAAGCTAACAGGCTGCTTGGTAACAATCACAGCACGGCGTTGGTGGTGAAGTTTTGGGTAACCACCGAAACCATTGGCATTTTTATGCAGCGAGTGTTGGGCGTCGTAGTATCCAGATGGGCTGTCTGCATAGACGTAGCTCAGAGGAATGTTATGAGCCTTTCCATCCGGAGTGATTTTCTGGGCGATAATTTGTGACAGCACGGATCCTTGAACGGGAAGCTCGGCAGGGTCATCAACTTCCGGGGTAATGGTGATGCGAATCGCGGTAAACGGCGGAGCCTTTGCATCGAGAATATGGTGCGTATGGCTGGCTGTTTTGCCACTGTGGCTGATGTGGTCTTTTTTCAGGGTAAGGCTGCCACGGCTGGAGTGGAGCTTGCTGTAGCTGGGAAGTTGCCACTCTTTCTCCGGTATTTGTTGCATGAGGCTTTTCCCAGGAGCGTTGATCTCGTGTTTGAGTTCTTTGATACGCCGGTAGAGCTTGGCAGTCTGGTCTCGTTGGGTGTGGTCGCTGGCGTATTTGAAGTGCGGGTAGTCATTGTCCAGATCATGATCCATAGTGGAGTTGAAGAAGGCCATGAACTGGTAGTAGTTCTCGTGCGGGATGGGCTCGTAGGGGTGTGCGTGACATTGGACACAGCCGAAGGTGAAGCCTTGCAGGGCGGACCAGGTGGTGTTGATGCGGTCCATGACAGCGGTCACCCGGAACTCCTCATCATTGGTGCCACCCTCAGTGTTGGTCTGTGAGTTGCGGTGGAAAGCGGAGGCAGCGAGATGCTCGGAGCTTGGATTGGGTAAGAGGTCACCGGCAATCTGCTCGATCAGGAATTCATGGTAGGGCTTGTCCTCGTTGAAGGCCTTGATGACGTAGTTCCGGTAGGGCCAGATCGTCCGCCCTTTGTCTTTTTCATAACCCTGCGAGTCCGCGTAACGTGCCAGGTCCATCCACATTGCAGCCCAGCGTTCACCGTAGTGTGGCGAGGCGAGAAGACGGTTGACGACTTTCTCGTAGGCTTGGGGGCTGTTGTCTTGCTGGAAAGCGGCGAGTTCCTCTGGCGTGGGGGGTAGTCCAATCAAATCAAGTGAGACACGGCGCAGCCATTGCTCCTTGGGGGCTTCCTGAGTGGGGGTAAGCCCGTTTTCCTCTAAACGGGCAAGGATGTAGGGATCAATGCCTGTAGCAGGCCAGTCACCGTGTTTGAGCTCGGGTTTGGTGGCAATTGTTGGTTTCAGGTAGGCCCAGTGTTCTTCCCACTTGGCTCCTTGCTCAATCCATTTTTTGATCAGCTCTATTTGCTCGGGATTGAGAGGATCTTCAGCGTGAGCTCCGGTCTGGAGTGGCATCTTGTCATCGATGTCATCAGTGGTAATGCGCCGATAAAGCTCGGACTCCTCGGGTTTGCCCGGAACGATCACGGTCTTGCCGGATTTTCCTTTGCCAAGGGCTTCAGCGCGATAGATCAGGGAGAGGTCTCCGTCCGCTTTGACTCCTCCGTGGCACTTGGTGCATTTGTTGATGAAAATGGGGCGGATATGCTCGTTGAACGAGAGTTCCTCATCGGCGTGGGAGGTGACCAGGCTCAGGAAAATGGTAAGGTTTGCAAGGGACAAACGCTTGATGTTGAGGCTGAACGGATTAGCCATAAATGAGGATGGATCTGTTTCATGCAACTAGGTTGCGCAATACTATAACGCTTTTTGCCTCAAATTCTTGCAAAAAACGAATTTTAAAACATGGGTGGAGTGCGATTACTCCACCCTGATACTTACCGAGCGGCCGTGGGCGTCAAGGCCTTCAATGCGGGCGAAGGTTTCGACGGTGGCCAGCGATTTCTGAACTGCTTTTTGGTCCATACGGACAATACTGGCGCGGCGTTGGAACTGGTCAGCACGCAGGCCAGAGAAGGATTTGCCAGAGCCGCCCGTTGGCAGGGTATGGCTGGGGCCGGCGAGGAAATCACCTACGGCAACGGCAGCCAGAGGCCCAACGTAGATGGCACCCGCGGTGCGGATTTTATCCAGCCACTTGGCCTCGTCCTCAACCACCAGGGAGAGGTGCTCGGGGGCAAAGGCATTGCAGATGTCTACGGCATCTTCTAAAGTTTTGGTGAGTAAGCAGAAGGTGCCTTTTTTGAGGACATCGCGGAGGTATTTTTCTCTCGAGAGAGTTGAGGCCTGCCTCTCGATTTCTTTTCCCACCTGAGTTAACAGGCGTTTCGAGTTGGTGATAAATCCAACATAGCTGTCTCCGCCGTGCTCGGCTTGTGCAAGCATGTCAGCTGCGATAAACTTGGGGTTTGCAGACTTGTCCGCAACGATGAGGACCTCACTGGGTCCGGGTAAAAGGTCTATACTGACCGCTCCGACGAGCTGGCGCTTGGCCTCGACAACAAAGACGTTGCCGGGGCCGAAGATTTTTTCCACCGGTTTGACGGTCTTTGTTCCCAGTGCCATGGCAGCGATACCCTGGGCACCGCCGACCTTGATGATCTCGGTAGCACCACTCTCCACCAGAGCGTAAAGCAGCGCCGGGTTGATTTTACCGTCTAATCCCGCAGGTGTTGCGGCGAGGATTTCCGGAACCCCTGCGGCCTGAGCAAAGGCAGCGGTCATGAGGGCTGTGGACACCAGTGGGGCCTTGCCCCCTGGAACGTAAACACCCACGCGATCGTAGGGAGTGAAGCGTTCGCCGACTTCCACCCCTTCACGGTTTTTAGCTTTCCAGTCCTTGCGCATGCTGCGCTTGGCAAAGTCATGGATGTTGCGCTTGCTGGCGGCAACCGCTTTTTGGGTGTCCCGGTCAACAGCCGCGTAGGCTTCATCGATTTCCTGCTGGCTTACAAAGAGCGATTTGCTGGTGAGTTTGAGCCCATCAAATTTGCGGGTAAACTCGAACACAGCGGCGTTGCCACGCTTTTGGAC
>JBDQHQ010000243.1:0-3384 GCA_040264795.1 Akkermansiaceae bacterium
GGTTGCATACGGGTAGCAACGGCCTCATGCGGAAATTCCCTCGGATTGAGTTTTTTGGCGCCAGCGTTACTGAAGGTCTTAGCGCTGAGGCGGTAGTTGGTTCCGCTTGTAATGAGCAGGGTAACCGCGTCGGCCTTGTTGACCCTAACGGTTCCGTTCTTAGCATCGGTGCTCAGTGAGCCACCTTCGTTGATGACTTTGATCTGGCCCTCAAAATTGCAACTAAACAAAGGCATGGATCCCTTGAGGGTGAGAAGATTTTCCGTTACCGTGAGCTTGCCATTGCGGTGCTTCCGCGCAAGATAAGGGATCTCTGGACGCACGGTAAAGGAGAGCGCCCCTTTCTGATCCGCAGTGAGGCGGATGACGATGACATTGTCTGGGTAGGAGGCGAAGTATTCGCGCTGGTAGCGCACCCCGTCTTTCTCATAAGAAACGCGGGCGATGGCTTCGTTGAGGTTGAGAGAGCGGCGGTAGTTCTTTACCCCGTCTTGGTTGAAGTCGAGAAAGATCTCGGCGAAGCTGGTGAGGCCTCCTTTGCCGTAAATACCTCTGTTGTGAAGTGTTTTATCCGTGATCTGAACACGCTCGGTATCGGTACGCCCGAAGATGGAAACTCCAGTATAGCCGTTGCCAATCGGGTAAGACCATCTTTCCCAGTCCTTGTCATAGGACCTCGGCCTTTTACTCGACTTGGTTGCCTCCCACTGGCTCCTGCCATTGTTGGGGGCGGGTTGGAGTTCCCAGAGCTCGTAGATTCTCGTCTCGGTGTTAGGTTTCGTTTCAGGCTTAGTCTGGCTCTGGGGCGCAGCGAGTGAGGCTAGCGGCAAAAAGGCGGCTAGCAGGGTGATTAGTTTGGTGGTAGTTCTCATCATGGTTCTTGGTTTTAAAATCGTTGTTATGGTTTGGCGTCCCAGAATGAGCCTTCTTGCTCTACCTGGGCTTCAAAGTTTTTGAGCTTGGTCATCATGGTTTTTACCAGTTCCTGTTGTTGATCTGTCTGGTTGATGCGTTCGCTGATATCTTGCTCCACCTGAAACAGGAGCGGGGTTTCGCGGGAGGCGGTGAATCCATAGTCATTGCCTGTTTGTGAGGAGATGCGGATATGCATCTTCCAAGGGCCCATGCGAAACGCTGAAGGTTTGTTGTCCGAGCCTGAGTAGTAGAACTCAAACTCCGGCATGTTTTGCTGGTGTGTTTTTGGCATCAGGTATGACCTGATATCGCGCCCATCAAGAGATCGGTCTTTGGGAAGCTCAACACCTGCCATCTCGAACACCGTCGGCAATATATCGAGCGTGCTGGCCGGGGATTGCTCCACGGAGTGAGCGTCTATTTTACCTGGCCAACAGAAGATCCCAGGTACTCGGTGTCCGCCTTCCCAGGTTGAGCCTTTACCATCACGGAAAGGTGTGGCGTAGCCAACATGCAAGCGGGTGTCTCCGTACTTACTCTCCTCAACATCTCTGAATTTAATCCAAGGCCCATTATCGGAGGAGAAGATGATGAGGGTGTTCTCCGTGAGTCCTGCGTCTGCAATGGCTTTGCGTATCCGGCCAACGCTGTGGTCGATTTCCTCCATCACGTCACCCAGCAGTCCTCTGCGTGACTTGCCCAGGAATGCGTCGCTCGCGTGTATTCCAAGGTGGGGCATGTTGAAGGGAATGTAGGCAAAGAAAGGGTCCGCTTTGTTTTTCTCGATGAATGAGAGGGCAGCATCGGTAGTGAGTCTTGTTAACGACGCGCAGAGCTCATGCTTGGAGGGCAGTTTCTTGGCGATTACGGAATAGCCTTCGATGGGTTCAGTGCCTGCTGCATCTGATTTCATCAGCATGGCGCTGCTATAATCGTGAGAGACGTTCGTGCCCAGCCACTCATCAAAGCCGTGAGCCAAGGGCAAGCTGTCTTGGGATGACTTGTTCCTACTGTTGGGATTTCCAAGGTGCCATTTGCCAAAGATTCCCGTTTTATAACCACGTGTCTTCAGGCCTTCGGCGAGGGTGATTTCCTCGCTGTGGAGATGTCGTTGTGCTCCAGGCCCAATGACCCATATGCCCAATCCTGAGCGCCCGGGATAACGACCGGTCAACAGCGAATAGCGCGAGGCACTGCACGCCGGAGACGCGACATAGAACTGGGTGAAGCTCATTCCGTCTTGTGCCAGCTTGGAAATGTGAGGTGTGCGAATGGTGGGGTTGCCATGATGCGCGTAATCGCCGTAGCCACTGTCATCCAGGAAGAACAAGATGACATTAGGGTTCTCTGCCTGCGCTCTGGCATCTTGTGCGATGAGAAGACTCAAAGAAAGTATCGCGGCTGTAATCAGCAGTTTATTGACCATCATGATGTTGTTTATAGGGATAAGGTTTTCTGCTCGCCGTGTTGCTTGTGCTTGGGGTCAATACAGTGCAGCTGCAGCTCAGCAGATGTATTAGTGAGCTTCATGTCGACCCAGCCATGGGCATGGCCCTTGCCAAAGTAATAGCTGACTGCGGGCTGATTGATCAGATGAAGGTGATCCACCTGGTCATACTGCCACTCATGGGTGTGGCCATAGAAATAAGCTTGGGCATGCTTTCGCGCGGCGAGAAGTTTCAACAAAGCCGCCCCGTCACGCATGCCTTTGTTGGGGCGTATACCCCGGTTGGGGTAGGGATTGAAATGGCCAAACACGAGGGCCGACTTGTCCGCCCGCTGGTCGAGTTCCTTGGCGAGCCAGTCTAACTGATCCTCTCCCAGGATGCCCCTTTTCCCTGAGTCTAACAAAATAAGATTTGCTTGTGGCAATTCAATGACCCCCGCTTGAACGCCCATCTGCTCTTTCTTCAGAAAGGGGAGTAATTGCCACAGCTTTTCCCGGTTGTCGTGATTGCCGATGGTAACATGCACGGTAATGCCCGCGGCACGAAGTGGCTCCACCAGTCTGAGAAACTCTTTGTATTCACCTTCTTTGCCATTGCTCAAAGCGCAGTCGCCATTAACGATCAGATGAGCAGGCCGTGGGTTCAGTGCGATGATGTTCCTGGCTGCTTTGCTAAGGCAATCCGCCATGTTGACCCATTCATGCTCCTCCTCCTTGACGGGCGTGCCAGGCCACTTCGTCCCCGGGTAGCGTTGGCTTGGATCTGCACTGATGTGGGTATCTGCGAGCAAGGCCACCCGGTTCTGGTCCAGGCCGGTATCTCCATGATCCGCGGCGGCCAGCACACGGGGCGCTATCATAGCCGTGCCACCATAAGCGAGTGAGCGCTTGATGAACTGGCGACGAGTGATCGGTGGAAGAGTAATGGGCATCTTATGTCTGGCGTTCTGTTTACTTTTTCAATGCGTCAGCATTTGGCGCTGGGGGAATTTCAGCTTCAGTGCTGAAGATCGAGGCTGGCA
>JBDQHQ010000244.1:0-3384 GCA_040264795.1 Akkermansiaceae bacterium
ATCAATGAAAAAGAGCGTCACATTGGTCAATACCGTGATCCCAAGACCACACTCTCCTGGAAGCTCAAGGTGGAAGCTACCGGAAGCTACAAGGTCACGCTCAATCAAGCGGTCAATGCCCCTCAAGCAGGTGCTACCTATGAATTACAAATCAACGGTCAATCACTCAGTGGCACTGCCAAAGGAAGCTCAGGCAACAAAGCCTGGAATGACTACCAAGACGTAACTCTGGGCAAAGTGAATCTTACCAAGGGCTTTCACACCCTGCGCTTCGTGCCCAAAACAGCCCCCCGGGGCTACGTGGTGAACCTCAAGAACATTGATCTGGAGCGCACCGGTAATATTGGCAAATGATGGATTTCCCAAGAAACAACACACACCCATAAAAATGATCAAAAAAACATACAGCCTCATTGCCAGACTCTTCGCTGCCCCTGTTCGGAGGTATCATCTTTGCCATCATCACCCCTTTATCCTACTGGATGATTTTTGATAGCGTTCCTTCAGAAAGTTTTTTCACGGGGATTGGTATACTGGCTGGTGTAGGGTTTGTTATTGGTGCGATACTGGGCGCCTTGTTTCCCAAAGTATTCGGGTTCATTTTTGAGCTCTTTACTGACAGCTAGCCTGCATATTTCATGAGCTGCTCAGCTAGCGTCTTTGCGTGAGTTAGCCACTTCGTGGCAGTTCGAGTTGAGAGTTTAAGTTGAAGTGGGGAGTGCGCCTGGCGGTTGGCGTGAGCTTCTTGACTCGAACTATCAACTTGAACTGCCGCAACGCGGCTCATTTCCACTTTCAACTTTCTGCTTTCTTGAGCAACATCCCCCCTCGCATCCACGTATCATCCAGGTATCTATAAAGTCCTCTCCCATGTTTAGAGCCCTCCTATTTCTCACTTCACTTTTCACTCTTCACCATTCGGCCGCAGAGACGGATTATTACGCGCAGTACCCCTTCGGCACAGAGACCCACTACGCCAAAACTGCCGATGAGACCGCCACCGGCCCTTGGTTTGAGAAAACCGCAGCAGACTTTACCAGCACCAGAGCCGGCGAGCAGAAGCGCCAGCTTGCGATGCTTAAGTGGTTCAAAGAGCGGCCGCGAGACAAGGCGATCGGCTTCTGTCTCTACACCGTGGATGGCGGTATTCTTAAACTCACTGCCCAGTGCTTCCCACTGCTTCCCAAGGAGCCCAAAACCATCACTCTGGAAGTCCAACGTGAGAGTAAATGGCAAGCCATCCAGCAGCAGGCCGTGCAATACCCTGGATGGTCCGCCCACTTCCGCGTGGAAAACTGGGATCACTCCGTGGACACCCCTTACCGCGTCCGCCTCGGAGAACTTGCCAGCTTCACTGGCCTGATCCGCAAGGACGCCAGTGACAAGGACAGCATCACCGTCGCCTCGACCTCCTGCAACTCTCCCTATGATGAGACCACGTATGAGCGTGCCGAGCTGGTCAAAAACCTGCGTACTCTGGATCCTGATCTGGTCTTCTTCGCTGGCGACCAGTCCTACCATCACGATGAGCACACTTACGGCTGGCTGCAGCACGGTGTTCAGTGTGCCGAGCTGCTCAAGGACCGCCCCACCGTCTGCCTGCTGGAGGATCATGACTACGGCCACGGCAACCTCTGGGGCGAGGGCGGCAAAGCCTCCAAGGGCACCAAGGGGGCCACCGATGGCGGTTTCATGTATCCCGCCTCGTTTGTCAACATGGTCGAGCGCTGCCAGACATCCCACCTGCCCGATCCTTACGATGCCACGCCGGTAAAACAGAATATCGGAGTGTATTACACCTCGCTCAATATCGGTGGAGTCAGCTTCGCCCTGCTGGAGGACCGTAAATTCAAATCCGCGCCCTTGGGCAATATCCCGGAGATGGGTCCCCGGCCGGACCACATCAAGGACCCTGCCTACGATCGCCAATCCGTGGACACCCGGGGCCTCAAGCTGCTTGGCCAGCGCCAGCTCGATTTCCTCGAGCACTGGGCCACGGACTGGACTGGGGCACAAATGAAAGTAGCCCTTTCCCAGACCGCCTTCTGTGGCGCGGTTCACCTCCACGGTAGCAAAAAAAACCGCCTGCTGGCTGATCTGGACAGCAACGGCTGGCCCCAAAGCGGCCGCAACAAGGCCCTGCGCATCCTGCGCAAGGCACGCGCCAGCCATCTCTGCGGAGACCAGCACCTCGCCGTGGTGGTGAAGCACGGCATTGAGGACTACCGTGACGGCCCAATCACCTTCACCAACCCTGCACTGGTCAACACCGTCTACGGCCGCTGGTGGTGGCCGGAGGATGAGAAACCGGGTGGCGGTGCTGAGATCGACTCCCCCCTGCCATGGACCGGCGATTACGAGGACGGATTTGGCAATAAGATCACCATGCTCGCCTACGCCAACCCCAAGCACGCCCATGGGGGTGACCTGCGCAAGAACCGTGGCTCCCGCGGCGACGGCTTTGGCATCGCCCGCTTCAACAAGAAATCAGGTAAAATCACCTTTGAGTGCTACCCCCGCTTCTGGGGTGAGAAATCCGCCGCCGAGGTGCAATACCAGGGCTGGCCGCTGAGCTTCCATGTGTCAGAAAACGACAGTCGCAAGCCCATTGCCCGTTTCCCAGAGGCCGAGCTGCCCGCAGCCAACATGGTAGTCGCCCTGATCAACAATGAAACGGGTGAGACTGTCTACTGCCACCGCATCAGCAAACAAACCTTCTCCGCCCCCGTCTACACCAAGGGCTCCTACACCCTCAAGGCCGGCAAATCCACCGCGGACAAGGTAATCGCCAAGAAATCATTTTAATATTCCAAAATCATGAAACATAATATCAGATTTGTGAGCTTTTTGCTCCTTCCACTGACCCTATTGACCGTCTCCTGTAAGTCCGGGGACACTCATTCCACGTCCAAAACGGATCAAACCGAGCCCGGCGGACAAGAAGAGCGGGTAACTGCGGCCGAGCAGCGGGTGACCGAAGGGAACGCAAGCGCCCCTGGGCAGGGCAAGCTCTATAGACCCAATATCATTTTTGTCCTCACCGATGACCAGGGCATGGGGGATCTCTCCTGCATGGGCAACCCCTTCCTGAAAACCCCGCACATTGACTCCTTCTACGCCAAATCCAGCCGTTTCAGTGATTTTCACGTCAGCCCCACCTGCTCGCCGACCCGCGCGGCGCTGATGAGTGGCCGCCACCCGCTCGAAGTAGGTGTCTCCCATACCGTGCGCTACCGTGAACGCCTTGCCAAGGAAGTGATCACCATGCCTCAGGTCCTCCAGCAAGCGGGCTACCAGACCGGCATTTTCGGCAAATGGCACCTCGGGGATGAGGAGGCCTACCTGCCGCAAAACCGGGGCTTCCACGAGGTGCTGATCCACCCC
>JBDQHQ010000245.1:0-3379 GCA_040264795.1 Akkermansiaceae bacterium
AATAATCGCCCTTCTCTTTCTTCAATTCAAATGGCAAAATGATAGGAGATTGATCGGGCCTGGCTGTGACTGACTTGGAAAGTGTGTAGCCGTCTTTCCTTCCTTCTATTTCGTATTCCGCCTTCCCCTTGGGCACCAACAGTTGGAACGCACCTTTTTCATCCGAGACCGTTGTCCTTCGCCAGATTGACTCGACCATCACTCCCCGAACTGCGGTGTTTCGTTTGCTCCCGAAATGATGCGTTGGGCTGACGATGATCTCGACCTCGGTTAAAGGCGCGCCGTCAAAAATGGTTTCACCGAACAAATTAATGGTTGGAAACACCTCAAGGACTTGCTCCGAAATTTCACTGGGTGCCTCGGATAGTAAAACAAGGGCCTCCTTGGCCAGATAGCCCTCTGCCTGGGGGACCAAGCGATATTCGTCTGAACCGACCTCAGCAATGAACTTCCCAGCCGCGTCGCAAGAGACTTCAAATATGGGTTTCTGGGTCTCCAATCTCTGACCCCTTAGAAACACCTGCACCACGGCACCAGGGATGCCTTTGCCATCCACGACGATCTGACCTCGCACCACTCTGAGGTCTTCACCATTGTCGGCGACTTTACCAAAATAGGTGAATCCTGCGAAAATCACGCAGGCAGCGACCAGTAACATTATGAGTTTTTTCATTAATACTTCTTTGTGTTGTTGTTTGTTCTGAGGAAAAAGTGGAAAGATAGCCTCTCTTATCCATTCAATTAGACATAGATATTACGTATTACGTATTGCGTATTTCGTATTACATAATACCGTACATATGGCGTGATTCTTCGTCAAGAACTATTTTTGAAGGCTGAACATCAGCTAGGGCGACCTCACTTTGAATCTTGTGGAAAGAGGATCTTCTCCAAGGTGTTTTCATCGAGGGCAGCGCGATAGCGCTTCCCTCGAACGCTGTCCTTGATGGTAGTGTCGTTTTTCAGGAGGCTCAGGACTACTTTGCGCAGCATGGCGAGGTTAGCGGCCGCGTGTCCCTTGCGGCTACGGCACTGGTCTTCGTCAAAGGTTACGTCGAGTATCCAGTGGCACTGGTTCTCAATCGACCAGTGTTGGCGGATCAAGCCCTGTAGTTTCTCAGCATCCGGCTCACAGCTGCTGATGCTCTATCCGCTCTACCTCGAGACCCGGGAGAAAAAGGGCGCGGTGGAATTGATGCTCACCTCCGTGCGGCACTGGCACAGCATGGGCGGGCGCCAGGGATATTCACTCACCGGCGCCTCCTCACTCTCATCCGCCTTCGGGCGTGGCGATCAGATACCCGAGCTCAGCCTCACGCCCGTCGCGGCGGACGAGCTGCAGGGTAATCCCTTCGGTCTGCGATAGAAGTGGGCAGAATGTAAATCATCGGGTCGCAAATGAACAATAGATCCGAGCAATACCTCTGCTAATCTTACGTATCATTAGTGATGGCAAGAGTTCCCTACATCCTGCTGACAATCATCGCCTGCCTTCAGCCGGTGGTCTCTGCTGGACAACGGCCCAACATCGTTTTTCTGCTGGCAGATGACATGAACCGTGACACTTGGGGTGTTTACGGCAACAAGGACTGCAAGACCCCGAATATCGACAGGCTGGCCAAGGATGGCATGACCTTTGACCGGGCTTACTGCTCGGTGGCGATGTGTGCCCCGTTCCGGCAGGAGCTCTACAGCGGCAGAAGCCCGTGGCGGACGCGCACTCTGGCCAACCACTCCAAATCAACGGCGGACACCAAAAGCATCCCCCATTACCTCAAACCCCTTGGCTACCGGGTGGCACTCACCGGCAAGAGTCATGTCGGGCCTCAGCAGGCCTATCCCTTTGAGCTCTTTGGTAAAAAAAGTGGATACAGTAACAAGGATTTTGTCGCAAGTGCCTCGCAGTTTTTTGATGATTGCAGCAAGGCGGGCAAGCCCTTTTGTCTTTTCATCGCCTCGCATGACGGCCACGCACCCTTCACCACCGGAGACCCGTCACAGTATGATAAGGACGATCTGAGCATCCCGCCCTACTGGTTGGACACACCGGTATTGCGCAAAAAACTGGTTCAATATTACGCCGAGGTGAGCAACTTCGATAAGCTGGTGGGTCAAATCCGTGCGGCTTTGGAACAGAGGTCGCTCTGGAACAACACGCTGTTCGTTGTATGTAGTGAGCAGGGAATCCAGTTTCCTTTTGCGAAATGGACCTGTTACGACAACGGGCTGCACACGGGCTTGGTGATGAGCTGGCCCGGTGTCATCCAAGCCGGCTCACATGCTGATGCATTGGTTTCCATCGCGGACATAACCCCCACCTTCGTCGATGCCGCCGGCGGCGAACTCAAGGCAGGAGACATCGATGGCAAAAGTTTTCTCAAGACACTGCATGGCGAGCAACAGGTATTGCATGAGTATGTCTATGGCGCTTTTACCAATTGCAATATCATCAACAGTAGAGATCGCATTTTCCCTATCAGGTCGATCCGGAGTAAGGATTTTGCACTGATCTACAACCCCAATCACAAGGAGATCACCTCGAATGTGACGCTCAGCGGCAAAGGCAGTGCGGCCACATCCTGGCAGGCATTGCAAGGTTCCTCGGAAAAAGCCGACCGCCTGATTCGCAAGCTCAACCACAGGCCGGAATTTGAATTTTACCACCTCGCCGAGGATCCCCACGAGCTCAACAATACGATCAACCAGCCGAAGTATGCGAGCATCATTGCCGGGATGAAAAAGGCACTGTTTGAAAAACTCGAGGCCCTCGGAGATCCGGATCCGATTGCCACGGAGAGGTCCTTGGTCAAAGGTGCCAAGAAAAAGAACCCCACAACCAACCATCATCAACCACAACCATGAAAAAACGCTCATCCATCATGCCCACCATCACCGTAGCCGGCCTCCTGCTGGCTGGCATCTCCATCGCACAAAGCGACGAAAAAAATGTAGCCAAAGACCTCTTTGCCTCCGGCGATTTCTCCGCCTGGACCACCGTGAAGGGGGCACCCGTTGAGAAAGGCTGGAAGATCGAGGACGGGGTTGTCCACCGCTACGCCAAGGGTGGGGATATCATCACCAAGGAATCCTACAAAGACTTTGAACTCAGCTTTGAGTGGAAAATTTCCAAGGGAGGTAACAGCGGGGTGAAGTATCGCACCAAGGGCAGCTTCGGTCTGGAATATCAGGTGCTTGATGACCAAAATCACCCTGACCGAAAAATCGACAACTGTGCTCTGAGCTACCCCGCTGTAGAAAACGCAACGATCACGGACAGCAAGGGCAACGCGGTCGAGACCCGTGCCGGGAAAAATCAAATCCACTTTGGCACCAAAGCTGGTGAAACATATACCCTCGTGTTCTAGCAAGAGCCATAGGA
>JBDQHQ010000246.1:0-3378 GCA_040264795.1 Akkermansiaceae bacterium
GAACACTTGCCAGACATTCATGTCGGTATGCCAAAAGCCGGTAATATCCATAGCTGCAAGGCAAAGTACAGAACGATGAAACCGACAAAAAACCAAATCTCTTTCATAACACTAAGAGTAGTATTAAAGGGTATTATTCCCTGCCCACAGCCCACAAGAC
Organism: Akkermansiaceae bacterium; assembly: GCA_040264795.1. Taxonomy (GTDB): domain Bacteria; phylum Verrucomicrobiota; class Verrucomicrobiia; order Verrucomicrobiales; family Akkermansiaceae; genus Oceaniferula. The sequence goes on from JBDQHQ010000246.1 coordinate 161, forward strand.
ACCATTGGCGACCATATCCAGATAGATGGGGTTTTTGATCGTGGAGTTGTGATGGCCCAGTGTTGTGCAGAAAACCTTGGCTTTACCATATTGATTCACCCAGGCCACGGGTTGAGTGCCCGCATCCTTGTCCCCATTGACGCCTGTGGCCAGCACCGTAGTGCCGTCCATGACCTTTTTGACAAAATAGAGCTCGCCCTCGGTGGTTTTCCAGACCTTGGGCATATCCTTGGTGACCTGATGCTCAACATCCGCCTTCGTGATCGTGATAGGAATGTGGCGCCCGTGGCCATGGCTGTGAACTCCAAGCAGCTTGTTCCATTCTTTCTCAAGAGGATCGCCGGGAAGCACAATATGATAGGAGTGCATTGTGCAATGCAGCCCTATGACAGGAATGCCTTGGTCATGGTGAACTTTGCAAAGCCGCTTGATAAACTCCACATCAGTCTCTCTGGCATGGCACATGTTGTAGATAACGACGTCAAAATCTTTGGCAAAATCAGGGTTATCGAGAAACTCCTTCGCGGCCTCCTTGGTTTTATGGTGATGGGTTTCCCAGGTGCTCTTCACCCGCTCGCTTAGCCCCTGCTGAATAATCACTTTCTGACTATCATAATCATGATGCTTCTCACCGACAATCTGAAGGATCCTAAGCGGCTTCTCCTCTTGTTGAGCAGATTCCTCGGCCTGAGTGATTCCAGTGAGCGGTAAAATAATGGCCGCAGCCGTTTTAAGAATGTTTTTGAGCTTCATAAGGTTTTTGTAGTGATTGTCCAAACTACGGACTGAGCTGCATCAGTCAAAGCACAAAAAACGCTACTTGTTTTTCATGTTGTGGGCCACCATGGTAAAAAACGCATTCAGCTCCATCCTGATGGACTGCGGAACCTTGGTTTCCTCCATCGCCGCGTCCATCAACTCAAGCCAGCGCAGGGCCTCAGCTTCCCCTATGGGAAAAGGTGCGTGACGCATCCTCAGGCGAGGGTGTCCCCTCTTGGCTTGGTAGCGAGGGTCATTGCCAAAGCGAAACAGCAAAAAAAGCCGCAACCTTTCTTCGGCCGCCTCCAGTTCATCAGGAGGATACATGGGTCCGATCAGGTCATCGGTTTTGATCCGCTCGTAAAAGGCCGCTACCATTTTAGTGAAGCCAGCTTCACCTAGGATTGTATAAATAACGGCTTCGTCCATGGGGGAGATAGTCTGCTTTTATCAACAGACCGGGGCTTCGTGAATTTACTCCGCTTGCTGGCGGGCACTGGCTTTAAGACGCAGGGCGTTGAGAGCGATGAAGCCGGTTGCATCATCCTGATTGTAGGCCTCCTCAGCTCCACCTTCCATGGTAGCGACATCTTCCGAATAGAGCGTTAATGGTGACTTGCGGCCTGCTTGAATACAGTTACCCTTGTAGAGCTTGAGCCTCACCTCCCCGCTTACCGTTTTCTGAGTCTCGGTAACCAGTGCTTGAATGGCATCACGCTCTGGAGCAAACCAGAAACCATTGTAGACAAGCTGGGAATATTTAGTGATCAGACTATCGCGCACATACTGCGCCTCACGGTCAACAGTCAATGTCTCCAAGTCACGGTGTGCTGCCAGAATGATAGTGCCGCCCGGAGTCTCGTAAATACCGCGCGACTTCATACCTACAAAACGATTTTCGACGATGTCGACGCGACCAATGCCGTGCTTACCGCCAAGGAAGTTGAGCACCCGCATCACCCCATAGGGACTCAGCAAGGTATAACCATTTTCCTCTCCCTGGACCTCAAAATCACCAAGATCACTAATAACTTGGCTCAGCCCGTCATACTTGAGTCCGATGATATTGCCCTTCTCAAAAAGAAACTCAACATACTCGGCCGCATCCGGGGCCTCCTCGGGAGAGACGGAGAGCACATACATGTCACGATCCGCTTCACCACTGGCATCATACCAGGTGTCCTCAAGAGCACCCGCCTCAAAGGAAATATGCAGCAGGTTCCTGTCCATGGAATACGGCTTTTTCTTGGATGCGGTAACGTCAATTCCATGCTCCTCACAGTAAGCGATCATTTCCGAACGGCCCGGGACTTGCGCACGAAACTCAGCATCACGCCATGGAGCAATCATTTTGATATCAGGTGCCAAAGACGCAACTGATAGCTAAAAGCGCACCTGATCATTACCCTTACCAGTTGCACCATGGGCTATGGCATCAGCACCTTCTTTGATGGCGACATCCACCATGCCTTTCGAAATACAGGGACGCGCAATCGATGTGCCCAAGAGATAGCGGCCCTCATAAAGGGCATTGGCCTGGAACATTGGATAGATGTAGTCCGCAGCAAACTCCTCTTTCAAGTCTCCGATGTAGCACTTGCTTGCACCAGTGCTCAATGCCTTCTCTTCCAGTCCGTCTAATTCCTCGCCTTGGCCTACGTCCGCACAGTAAGCGATAATTTCAGCGTTGTACTTTTCCTTGAGCCAGAGAAGAAGAACCGAGGTATCGAGACCTCCTGAGTATGCGACGACAATTTTCATGGTAGTATGGGATTACAAAGCATTGAATGCTGACCCGCAACGGCGGGGAGACGCGCGGAGAAAAGCATATTCCCACTCAAGAGACAAGGGTCAAGATAGGCATCCCGATCGGAGGGGATTTTTCGTCATGCATCACCCTACTCCTTATCCTTATTTGGAGTGGATTCTTGCTCCGTGGAAATCGCCGGGGTAGCTTTACCCGCATTGGGCATGACCTTGCGCATGAGCTTCTTCAGGCCTCCCTCTGCCGATTGCTCTGCTGCCTCGGCATCGCGCATTGCCTTTTCCCATGCCGGGGCAAAGCCTGGAGCCTGCTCACGCATGGCACTCACGGCGTGCTCCATGATCTGAAGGTGACGCAGCTCCGCGCGCCCTGGCTTCTGCTTGGCCACATTAAGATTCGACCGAAGGTTTTCATTCTGTTCGCGAAGATCATCAAGCTGGCTCTGCAATTGATCATTGCCTGTCGCATTAATCTTGAGCTGCGTGTTGAGATGCCCTTGGAGCTCCTTGTTTTCCTCCTCGAGGCGCTTTTTCTCATTACGCAGCATGACGATGTCTTTACGCATCAACTTCCATACCAGGACGAGCAAGAACAGCCCTACGATGAGCCCCCATGTAAACGGCTCCGAGATGATGTGCATGAATGTTTCCATAAGCGTAGCATAAGTAACTCAGCTTATTTTCCAAGGACTATC
>JBDQHQ010000247.1:0-3373 GCA_040264795.1 Akkermansiaceae bacterium
CCGACCGCACGTGCTTTGAGCTGCATGTTCAAATCCTTGGTAACCAAAACAACCGGCGTATCATTGTGCTCCATCAACAAGACGGTTGCGGCCAGGATACGGTGATCAACGCGCTCCCGGTCGGGAAACACCCTCAGGAATTGTCCAAGCTCCTTGGAATTTCTCTCGCAAAAATCAGGATCGTATATAACCAGCCTGATCGTGCCGCCACCCTCGGTGGGAACTCCCGAAGTCACTGCATCTCCCGTAGCAAATAACTCGGTAAGTCTGCGGTGCACCTGCCGCGCGTTGGCTCCTCGCTCACTTTGTTCACTCTTGAACTTATCAAGTTCCGCCAGCACATCGACGGGAATACATATGTGATTATCTTTAAATTGATTCAGGCATCCCGGGTCATGCAACAAGACATTGGTATCGAGGACAAAATTCTTCACATCATTGGATGGTGCCTGTAGCCCGAATTCCTGAATGCGGGACTTTTTTTCGGGCTGTGTATTTTTTCTATGACTGTCTGCAGTTTCTGTTTGCTGGCATAGATGAGTTGGTTCGGGGTGGTTGGGTTGGATCATTAGGTTGTTGGTTAACGACAGTGAAGTGGCGGGTGAATCGGATACGGAAAACAGCCGCCCACTTTAACGGCTGCCATCCGTGGTCACGGATACGTGAGTACAGGGTTCCGCATGTGATACGTTTGCATCGGGAGTTTCCAAGAGCTCCGCTGCGGGTTAGGATTGCTAATTCATTCAAAGGCGAATGATCTTGTAAATAAAATATCAAGATATCTTAAGTATTACGGCTTCACCCCTTGATGGCAATCTTTTTTTATCCTCAGAATCAAGATTGCTGCCCAACCACTTCTTGAAGCTTGGCATAGAGGACCTTACCCAGATCACTCAATGGGATTTCATCCACCTCCAGAACTTGATCAATGCGTTCAACCGGGTGGCAGTCACGGTTGTAGCCCTCAACTAATTCCCGATAGTCATGATGATAGGAAACACACAAAACCAGCCTGCTCCCCTTTCGCTCGTCTGCCACGGCAACAACCGGCAAGCCGACCGGGCCTACTGATATTCCTGACTTGGATGCCCATCGAATCATTTGGTTTTCAACGTGGCTGAGATGAATGAGCTCACCCAGCACTTTGACACATCGGTCCGCCCTGCCTCTGACCATTATTTGGTCACCATCTATCTCAACGACATCATTTGTCTCAAGCCAGCCATCAACTTTGGGGTTCACCATTTCACATGCACCCTCGTGACATTGCACATATGCAGACATCAGTGGTCTCCCCTTGATACTGAGCCTGCCGTCGGAAGTCATCCTTGTCTCCCATCCCGGAAGTATATGCAGGATCCTCCCACAGACCTCAGAAGTGGCGATTTGGGAAGAGGATTCTGTCATTCCGTAAGTCTCAATGATGGGCCAGCCCAAATCGACAGCACCTTGGTAGATGGCATCATCAAGCCTCCCTCCACCGATCAGTAATGCTCTCAATGATTCAGGCGCATTCAAACCTGCCTCAACAAGATCAAACAACTGAGTAGGCACCATTGAGGACAAGGTGATTTTTTTGTCGGCGACCAGAGCGTGAAACTTTTGCGCATCCCATGCACCCGGCATTAATGAAACAGGGCAAGCAGATGCATAGGCGCGCGCAAGGACACCCATTCCGCCAACATGAAAATCAGGTAGTGCGAGTAACCAGTGGTCGCTTGGCACTGCTGACAAATGCTCATTGACCATTTTTGCCGAAGCCAAAATTGCTTCCTTGGACAAGGCTACCCATTTCCTATCCCCGCTAGATCCCGAACTGGCAAAAAGCAAATGCCCCGATAATGCCGGCTCTTGCTCTGACCATGCTTGAATCAATGCAGCTTGCTCAACAGCACATGCATCACGCGAATTGAACAACACGCGAGGCTGATCTGAGCGCCAAAATTTCTCTGATGTCATTTTAATGGTTTCCATGACAAGTCCTCCAATAAGTGATCAAACCCTAGCCCTGTTCCTGCCGGTGAATAAAAATCAGGACCGGGCACTCCGAGTGCCTCGGTAAACGCATTGGCTTCAAATAAACCATGGGTTATCAAACCACAGGTATCAACCATATCAGGAAATTGTTGCAGTGCTCTGGCCGCCTCCCAAGCGGCGAATGCCTGCCCCAAAGGGTGATCCATGTAGCTGGTAAACACACATCGCCTGGTCTCATCAAGCGCACGCTCTAAAATCGGCCCGGGGTCATTGATAGCGGGCTTGATAATCGCCACCCCAAAACCACCAAAGGCATCTTCCACCTCACGATCCACCGCCATGGGGACATCAAAAGGTCCGAGTGCATTCACCCATGGGCTGGATTCCGATGGATAAGCATCTTCAATAAAATCAATCTTATCCCTGACATCATCACCCAAAGCTCCAAGAAATTTGACGACTGCCCGATCATCCATGACATGATTAAAGTCCAACCTCCAGACGAGGTCGGGAAAACGACCTGATGCCTCTCGAATGAAATCCGTCTCCGCAACCGGATCCCTACCGACCTTGAGCTTTACGATCTGAAAGCCAGCATCAACAGTAGCGCTAAGACTCCCCTCATTCATTTCCAGAGTAGCATGACTTCGCGGAACGGCTAAGCCATCAAACAGACTGCGGTTCTCAGAGCGGGCCACCATATCCACCTCCACACAATACAATGCACGCTGACTCAGCGGGACCAACTCCCCACTGCATAACATGCCCAGAGTTTGATCGAGGGGGTAGTCACCCAGCTCAGGCCACGGGTGAATACAGCCGTATCCATAGCCGCGATCGCCCTCCACGCGGATCAATACCCCTTCATGCTCAACGCGCTTGGATTTGGCATTGAGACTATCCCTGCTACGCATGGTGTAAGGATGAATATAAATCTGCCGCTTCATTCTCAGTGAGTGTAGACATTGACCGTGAATGCTGCCGCATAAAGCACCAACTGAAGAGCTGATAAGGCAAGAAACTTGTTGTAGATCGAGCTGGGAGGGTACTTGCAAAGCCCATGAACGATCACCAAGCCCAGAGCCAAGGCCGGCACAAAATAAAGCAGCCCTGACCCGATGCCGAACAACACCGTGGCGCAGGCGTATGCGGCAAAGCTCATCAGACAGACCAAGTTAATAACAACAGGTCTACCCCATCTCACAGCCAGAGTGTTCTTGCCATTACCTCTGTCCTCATCGACATCACGCAGGTTGTTAACCGAGATCAGCACAGCTGACAAACAACCGACAGCCAGCCCTGCAAGCAGTGACTCCGGGTACCATTCGCCGGTTTGCACAAAGACTGTCCCGGCAACCGCCACCAAGCCAAAAAACATAATCACAAACAACTCACC
>JBDQHQ010000248.1:0-3372 GCA_040264795.1 Akkermansiaceae bacterium
ACTTAAACTTGAACTCTCAACTTGAACTGCCGCATCGCGGCATCCCTCATCGCCAAAGGCTTGCTCTTTCACTTGCTTTCATTTCCCGGGCTGAGTCGGTTTAAGCACACCCTTGCGGTAAGCCTCACCAATGGCGGCGGGGGCGTTGGCGACATCGAGTTTTTCGTAGATGTGTTTGATGTGGTAGGCCACCGTGGTGATGCTGACGCCGAGGCGCTGCGCGATTTCTTTTTGCAGCAGCCCCTCGCTTAGCAGGATGAGCACCTCTGTCTCACGTTCTGATAGGGCTTTGCCGATTGTCTTCACGGCTGGCTGGCTGCGAAGTTGGTTCACCAGATAGCGGGCGATCTCGGGGGTGAGAGCCGAGCCTCCGGAGGCAACGGCCCTGATGCCATCCAGGATTTGATTGAGAGTGGATGATTTCAGCAAGTAGCCTGAGGCTCCCTCGTCAATAGCTCGGCGCACCTGGGTATCTTTGTCAGACTGGGTAAGTACGATGATCTCCGCTGTGGGTGCGTAGTCGAGGATCCAGTGGATCATTTCGAGGCCCTGCATGCCGGGTAGTTTTAGATCGAGCAGGATAATGTCTGGGGCTATCTCAGATGGTGGCTGCAAGCTGCGCAGAGCGACTTCCGCTGTGCCGAAGGATCCTGCCAGCTCCATATCGGCTGTTTGTTCAAGCGCGCTGGTGACCGTTTCCCGGTAACCGGCGTGATCTTCGATTAGCATGACTTTGATGGTTGAACTCATAATATGGATAACTGGAATGATTAAAATGATAGCGGTGCTGAAGCTTGCTCAGAGGGTTGGTGGCCGTGCGGGGCTGGGTATATCGGTATGTTTTTGCCATGGCCACCACGGGCGCCACCGAGGCCACGGGCGCCATCTGCTGCTGACCTTGAGCACGATGCAAGTGCCCCTCGTTGTGGCTTGGCTGACCCTTACCCGGGCGTTGAGCAGGCGCGCTCGACGTCTGATCGACCTGGGCACTGTCTCCGACTTGTCCTTGAGACCCTTGCCATTATCGGCGATGGTGAGGGTAAGCCCACGGTGAGTGAGCTGCAGCTCGATGCGCACCTGGCTAGCGTGCGCGTGGCGTAAAATATTGATCAGGCATTCCTTGTGGAAGAGTAGGATGTCCGTCATTTGCTGTGGTGAAAAACGCGGCGTCTGTTCTTCTCCCACCACGGAAAATTGATAGTCAATATCGGCGAGCAGCTTGCCCGTGGCCCGCTCCATGGTCACGGCCAGATCAGAGTTGGCGGACTCCGCCTCCAAGGTGTATATCACGGCGCGCGTGGAGACAGCGCTGCGATCGGAATAGAGCCGTATCCTGTCTAGGAGAGCGGGCAGCCGCTCAGGAGTGTGCAGTGCCTGCTTCGACAAATCACTGAGCAAACCGATGGTGTGCAAGTCAGCACCGAGCTCATCATGCAGATCGGCAGCAATGCGTTGCCTATAGCGGTTGAGCTGCCGGTTGCGCAGTAAGCGCCCGCCCAGGTAGGTGATGATCAAACCGGTGGCGAGTAGGGCGACGATCCAGGCTAGGTAGCGCAGCTTAGCCTGTTGCAGATCGTAGCGCCGTGCTAGCTCGGTAGCGAGAGCAGGTCGCTGCCGCTTGAGCTCATGCCCCAGAGCCAGCTGCTCCAGCCACTGACGCAGAGGTGGAATCCGGCCATACGCATTGGATCCATCTGTGAGCAGCTGGTCATTGTTTGTATGCGCAGAGGGTGGGCCTGCTTCGGCTGGCTTGCCCAGCGCTACGTTTTTGCCTTTGGAAAAAACCTCAATCTCAGCAAAGCGAATCACCCGAGGAAATCTGCCAGGCTGATTGGCTTCCAGAACTTTCAGGCGGACATATCGGTGCAGAGAATTTGGCAAAGCTCGCATCAAGACAGGGCCGATATCGTAGATGGATTGTTTGCGGAACTCGAGCAGCTTGACCTTGTCTGAAAAATCGGCCTCATTGGCTCCTTCTATGATGAAATGATCTGGAAAGCCAAACCCTTCCGGCACGGGTGCTGGAGCAAGGTTGCCCATATTTTCGGCGTGCAGGTGAATACGATTCAAGGGGTAAGCAGCTCCCAGATCAATGTCGATCCAGGGCTGGCCGTCGGGCTTGCCATGATACCTAAAAGAATTAGCCTTGTTTCCATTACCGGAATCCATCTGGTAGGGCATAAAACCGTCCGTCAGATACTGCTTGCTGCGTGAGAGGCCTTCCTGCTTGCCGACGCTTGAGGAGCTCACTTTTTTATTCAGGGCCACATTCTCTGTGCCATCGAAAACGAGTAGCTCGGAGAACTGAACATTGAAGCGATCATCATATTTCCGTTTTGACATCACAGATACTTCCAGCCGTACCCATGATGCTGTGGTATTGCAGGATACCGCCAGAGGAGCTTGGCGAGGGTTCAGCTGACTGGATTCATCAAAAGAAGCGATTACGGTCGCCTCGGAATCCTTACCCGTGCCAGCAATGATCTGGAAAGATATTGGAAAACTGTAAGCACTGTATCCGTGCTCAGAGTCATGGCCGATGGTAGGTACTACGATGATTTGATCAATACGGGTTGGCTCTGCCAGATCCACCTGCACCCACTCCCGCTGATGGGCGGTAGCGTGCAGCTGTGACTCGTAGCCGATCGAGCCGACCCCGCCCCTCATGCGCAGCTTCGGCAGTTGTGCTAATTGATCATCGATGCCTCGCAGGCGGTCTTCGAGCTGCTTGAGTGATAGCGACGCCAGTTCCGGTAGCGGCTCAGCACCCGCGGCGGGCGCAGCGCCAACACCCTCAACCGGTATCAGCCAGAGCGCAAACACCGCCAGCAGACACCACAGCGGACAGCGCAGCAGGTCATGAGGGGCTGGATAAAAATTCTTCAAACACATGGGCAGTGGCTGGCGAGAGTCTCGGTAAAAAGGCCAGGTCACACTACCCTCTAAAGATAGGGTAGTGCGATGATAGAATTAAGATATTAATATAAAGTTATACCCCGTTGGTGACCTCACCGACAACAGCTTAGCAGCGCATACAGCCAAGGCAAACAGGCAAGTTGCAGCGGATGGCAGCGGAGAACAATCTAAAATAAAAAACCCAAAACAAAATACACCCATGAAAACTAAAATCACATCACTCATCACCGCAGGAATCCTCGGAACATCGCTAGCTTCGCAAGCGGCAGTTTCGGCGCTCACTCTCATCGACGACGACTTCAGTTCTAGCACCACTGATACAGGTCGCTTTAATAAGTCTGATATAGACACTGATACGTGGATAGGTGCAGACTGGTCTGTTTCAGGCGGGGCATTGACAAACGCTGCTGGCGGGCAGAGTACGCATCTGATCAACTCAGTGAGCAGTACAGATGC
>JBDQHQ010000249.1:0-3368 GCA_040264795.1 Akkermansiaceae bacterium
ATCGCAGCAGAGAACGCCACAGGCACACGAGCCGGCAGCAACCGGGGTGTCATCTACAAAGCGGTTAAAACCAACGGCAAGCTCACTGCTGGGCAACTGGCAAAACTCAAGGAGCTTGGCTTTGACGGTGTCGAGGGAGTCAGCCCGGGCATTGCCGACAAGGCAGTCTACATGGACATGATCCGTGCCTCAGGCATGCCCGTTCACGGAGTTGTAGACATGGTGCACTGGCAGAAGCGGCTCTCGTCACCAGATGCCAAAGTACGTGCCGCGGGACAAACGGCATTGGCACAGGCTGTCAGGGATGCCAAGGAGTTTGGCGCATCCTCTGTGCTACTCGTTCCCGGTAAAGTCACCGGACCAAATGAAACCCACGACCACGTCTGGCAACGCTCCATCCCTGAGATACGTAAGACCATTCCGCTGGCCAGCAAGCTGGGCATCCAAATCCTCATTGAACCCGTCTGGAACGGATTCTGTGAATCCCCGGAGTCTCTCTGTCGCTATATTGATGAGATCAACAGCCCTTGGGTTGGGGTCTATTTCGACATCGGCAATGTGCAAAGATTTGCACCTGCGCACGAGTGGATCCGAAAACTCGGCAAGCGCACCGTCAAGCTCGACGTCAAGGACTGGGGTGTGAAAAGCGGCTTCTGCAAACTCGGTGAAGGTGATGTTGACTGGCCCGAGGTACGCAAGGCGCTCAAGGAAATCGGCTTCTCCGGCTGGGCCACCCGTGAGGGCAATGACGGCGGACACGAGCACACCGCCCGGCTGATGGACGAGTTGCTTGATCTCTAGGGATTGATTCCCGCTGGCCTGCTTATAAATCATACCCAGCTTTATAATTGTGCAATGAGTATTGGCTTCTATGATAGCACTATGAAAAAGGCATATGGCTTGTTCCCGGTATTATTTGCTAGCATGACATGCATCGGCATCCCGATCACACTCGAAGCCCGCATTTGGACGGATGTAGCCACCAGTCGCACTCTCGAAGGTGACTACATGGAGGTGGATGGCGACAAGGTCGTCATCAAACGTGATAACGGCGAGACCATCAGGGTGGCTATCGAGCGTCTCATTGAAGTGGACAAGGATTTCATCAAGGCTCAGCTGGCTGGAGCTGCCGAGGCGCAGGGCGTGGCGCCCGCCACTAATCAATCTATCGAAGACTCAGCCCGGCCGGCCACCGGCCCCCTGACCCAACTCACGCCTCCGGTCTCCCTTGTGGCTCACCCCATTGAAGGAGAGGGCAAGGAACGCAAAGCGAAGCTTGTACTGACCAATGGTAGTAACAAGGAGATATCCAGCATTGTGCTGAAGCAGTTTTTTCTCAGTCAGAACGGCAGCATTGGCTCATCGGTGCCCCACACCTCTGGCTTTTCCATAGGCAAAGGTGAGAGCCATACGATCAAGGTGAGCTCGTTTTTCATGAAGGATGATACCGCATCGGTGGAAGCTGTAGTGACCCGGGTAGAATGGAAAGACGGTACTATGTGGCCCACTTGGACCGGGCCGGCACCCGGGCAGGAGGGGGATGCCCCAGTCGCGGCCAAAATGATCGGTATCATCGGTGAGGGGAGCAGGGCCCAGCCGGTAGTAGCTTTGTTTAATAAGAGTTCCAAGGAGGTTTCCTTTATCAACTACAGCCTGGCCTTCCTTGATGCCAATGGCAAAAAGCTGGGGTCGGGCGGTCAAGGCTATGGTGGCCCGCCGGGTTGGCTGCCCGCTGGCAAGGGCGGTGCCTGCGTTGGAAGCAGCAAAGTGCCCCCTGAGGGAACCGTCGATGTCGAGCTCAAGCTAACGGCTGTGATGTTTGACGATGAAACCCATTGGATGCCCGGTAAGGAATAGCTCCGGGTAACAAAAGCAAGGCGGTCTGCCAAACGACAGACCACCTCGGTAAAAATTAATATCAAGCTAGGCCCCTACTTCTTGAGGGCATCGCGGATCTCTTCGAGCAGCACTTCCTGCTTGGGTGGTGCTGCGGGAGCCGCCGCTTCCTTTTTCTCGAAGGCTGCGATGAATTTCTTCACTACGATAAAGACAACGAACGCAAGCATCACAAAGGCAATGAAATCGTTGAGGAACTCGCCATAGGCGATGACTACTTCGTCAACCGCGGGAGTGACAACCTTGTCTCCCTCTTTGACCTCCGCAACTCCCTCTTTGAGTACGTATTTCATATCGGCAAAATCAACATCGCCGAGCAACAGCCCGAGTGGCGGCATAATCACTTTCGCCACAAAGGTTTTCACCACAGTGGCAAATGCTCCGCCGAGGATAAATCCTACGGCCATGTCTACGAGGTTGCCCTTGAAGGCAAATTCTTTGAATTCTTTTAGCATAGTATATTGGGTTGGGTTGGGTAGTTGTCATTATAACAACCAACGTCAACATACGGCAGCCAGACCCTCAAGGCAATCGGATTCGTCCGAACGAGCAGTTGAGATATCCTTAGCTAATGAGCACTCACTATCCTGACTCAAGGCCACTTCAAGCCTACGCTTGCCAGAGTCGTAAAATCCATTACATTGCATTATTCATCGGCTAGCCAATGTTCGCCTAACGCACCCACCTTACAAAACATGTCCATCTTGATGCCTCTATTTGTGATCTTTGTTGTTATTGTTATCTTCAATATCATCATTTTTGTCCATGAGCTCGGTCACTTCTTAGCGGCACGTTGGCGTGGCATGGAAGTTGAGCGCTTCCAAATCTGGTTCGGCAAGCCTATCTGGAAAAAAACCTACAACGGTGTCCAATACGGGCTGGGCTGGATTCCCTTTGGCGGATTTGTCGCCTTACCTCAGATGGCCTCAATGGAAAGAATCGAGGGCGAAAATACCACCGACAAGCCACTTCCTGAGGCGAAACCATTGGACAAAATCATCGTCGCCTTTGCAGGCCCGCTGTTTTCTTTTTTGCTGGCAGCCATCACTGCTTTTGCCGTCTGGGGAGTTGGCAAGCCGAGCTATAAAATGAACAGCGTCACCGTAGGCTATGTCATGCCAGACAAGCCTGCGGCCAAGGCCCAGCCAGCCTTCGAGGAGGGTGATCAAATTCTTGCCGTCAATGGAATCGCTGTAGATCGCTGGAGAGGAGATACTGATACAGGTATCAGTGAAAACATCATGCTGAGTGAGGGCAAGGTCATAGAATTCACCGTTAAGCGTGAAGGCTCGCCTGAACCTATCATCGTCAAATCAGGCTATCACATTCCTGAAACCGCTTGGTATGACCGCAGGGCCATGCGTCAGGTCGGGATCATGATGGGTTACCGCACCATCGTGGGCGAAGTCATTGAGAATAGCCCCGCGCAACTCGCCGGTGTTCAGCCTGGAGACGAAATACTCAGCATCAAC
>JBDQHQ010000250.1:0-3353 GCA_040264795.1 Akkermansiaceae bacterium
TATGCAACTCTCCGCCATTATCGAAGCCCTCTTGATCGCCTCCGAGGACCCCCTACCAAGCTCGGAAATCGCCCGTATTATCCGTGCACGTGTTGCGGAAGCAGAAGATGCGCTCGCGGCTGACTCTGAATCCGAGGAAGAAGATGAAGATCCTTCTGACCCCGAGTCCCATAGTTTGCCTGAGGAGCTCCAAGCTTTAGCGGACATGAACGAGGATGCCGTTACGGCCGCCATTGTGGAACTCAATAGACATTATGAGACCACAGGAAGAGCATTTCTCTGTGCTGAACGAGCCAAAGGCTGGAAAATCTACACCCATCCGGATTATGCTGCTTTTGTTCGGCAACTTTTCCCTGACAGAAAGCCCAGCCGCATGAGCGGACCGGCCATGGAAACTCTGGCGATTATCGCCTACCGCCAGCCCGTTACGAAGGGCTCCATTGAGGCTGTTCGCGGCGTCTCCTGTGATGGCATGTTGCAGAAACTACTCGATCGTGAGCTCATCAAAATCGGCGGTCGCGCCGAGCTACCGGGGCGCCCCCTTCTCTACGAAACTACCGATCTTTTCTTTGAGCACTTCGGTGTCAAATCAGTGGATGAACTCCCCAACGCCAATGAGCTGCGCACCGTAGAGCTGCCGCAAGGCGAGGAAGAGGCAAGCCCCGCAGACTCCGATCCAGACACAGAAACTGAAGGGGCCAATCAAGCCGAGGACATTGAAAAGCAGCTCGCCCTGACATCTGCCGGCGTGCCCAACGCAGAAGAAACTCAGCAAGCTGACACTGCTGCCAGCGAAGAGGAGGAATAATACCTCACTGACTTATTCACCACTCACCATTCAATAAGTGCCACTCGACGACATACGCAAGAAAATCGACCACCTCGATCAACAATTGCTCGATCTGCTCTCAGAACGAGCCGATCTTGTTCACGAGGTTGGTGAGATCAAAAAAAAGGAGGGCCTGCAAATCTACGCCCCCGATCGGGAGCATGCGCTTCTGAAGCGCTTGGCGGAGATGAACAAGGGCCGCCTTCCGGAGCGCTCTATTGTAGCCATTTACCGGGAGATCATGTCTGCTGCTCTTGCGCTGGAGGACAATCTCACAGTGGCCTATCTCGGGCCTGAAGGCACTTGGACCCACCAGGCTGCTATTAAGAAATTTGGCCACTCCATTGGCTATGCCCCCCAAGCCAACTTCGCGGAGGTATTTGATCAAGTAGCACGCCGTAGGGCACACTACGGTGTGGTGCCCATTGAAAACTCCACCGAGGGCGCCGTATCCCACACGCTTGATCTTTTTGTTGATTCTCACTTGCAAATTTGTGCGCAGATCCTTCTCCGTATTGATCACTGCCTGTTGTCAGCCATTCCTCGTGAGGAAATCAAAACCCTCTACTCGCACCCACAGGTTTTCGGTCAATGCCGCAACTGGATTTTGCGCCATTTTCCAGATGCCGATCTCGTAGAGGTATCTTCCACTACCAAGGCAGCTCAACTTGCCAAACAGAATGCTGGCTCAGGTGCGGCAGCTCTTGGCGGTAAACTCGCCGGTGAGCTCAATGATCTCGATCTCGTGGAGGAATCCATCCAAGACCGGGCTACCAACACTACCCGGTTTCTTGTCATCGGAGAGAAGACCTGCCCCGCCACGGGTAATGACCGCACCTCCATTTTGTTTTCCATTCATGATCGCCCCGGCTCACTTGTCAAAGCATTGCAAGCCTTCGACAAACTCAATGTGAACATGAGCAAGATTGAATCCCGCCCATCCAAGCAACGGGACTGGGAATACATTTTTTACGTAGATCTGGCTGGTCACTGCACAGATAAGCCGGTGGCTGATGCACTTCTTGAGCTCGAGAAGCATTGCTCACTAGTGAAAATATTTGGCAGTTATCCCGACACTCAGGAATAAGCCTTCATCACATTGACTGCCATGCCTAAGAACAACGCCTTATGGAGGACATCCAGCTTGCTGGTATCAGAGGCAAGCTCCGCAATCCTCTCAACGGTGAATCATGCCGGCCGCCCGCACGCCACCTGGATGAACATTGTTGCTGATAGTTCTATGGATACGGTCATGTCAGTAACTGCGCCTACCACTCAGAAAATCAATAATCTCAGGGAAAATCCCTACGGAGAATGGATGATTGCCTCACCCTCTCTGGAATCCATGGTTTACCTCTCAGGCACAACCAATGTGGTTGAGGGCGAGGAGGCTAAAAAACACTGGGATGAAATGCCGAGTAAATCCAAGGCATTCTATCGTAATTACTGTGAAGATGATGATTATGAAAAATTTTCCATCATCATTACACAGGTGGAAAAAATAATCTATTGTCGCCCACCAGGATACCAGCAGACGGTTGTCTATGAGCTTGGCGACAACTAATACTCCATCGAAAAGACGCAGATCACAACCCTTTGAGGTGCTCCAGTTCAGTATTCTGCACCTGCTTGCTCTGACCTTCCCAGTAGTAGTGCCCGTATTCCGAGGTGAGGATGTTCATGTTTCCGTTGTCATCCATCACGGCTCTGAGAGCACCGTCTTTGGTGATCCAGCGTGACTCTGACATTTGCCTCCATGGCTTGTCACCGCCGTTGGCTTTGAGAATGTAAGCAATCTCTGCATCGCTAAAATCCCCCTCTTTGGCGTAGCCAATCTGGTGAACCGTATTCTTCCAGATGGTAACATTGATTTTGAAAATACTCTTCCCAAACAAGGCATATTGGCGCTCACGATCACCATCATATTTGATGTAGACTTGCCCATACCTTGCCTGGCACTGGTTGTAATTTTCACCTATTCTGGCAGAAACGGGAAACGAGGTAATCAAAAACAGAGTTATTACTAAATACTTCATACTGAGTCATTCTTCCCAGAGAAATCGATGAAGCAAGCAGTTAGTAAAAGATATGACAAAAAACATTTTCGGGCATTACCCACCGACTACAAGCTGCGGGCGCTTGTCGATGAGCTGGACGCAGATTTTGCCAGATTGGAGGCGTCAATACCAAGCTGATGGGTAGCTACTTCAATATCTGCGTACCGTTCTCCCACTTGGACTGCCATGTTACGTTGCCGTCCTTATCCCACCATGTCCACAGCCCGTGCTTCTCGCCGTCCTTGTAGTAGTTAAGCTCAGACTGCTTCTGCCCGTTCTCGTGCCAGGTAGTATGAAGCCCATGCAGCTTGCCGTCCTTGAAGTTGGCTTCCAACTTCTTCTGCCCGTTCTCATACCACCATGTCGACAGCCCGTGCAACTTGCCGTCCTTGTAGTTGGTTTCGCTACTCTTTTGCCCGCTCTCATACCACCCTGTCTCCATCCCGTCCGGCTTGCCACATCCAACA
>JBDQHQ010000251.1:0-3353 GCA_040264795.1 Akkermansiaceae bacterium
AGAACCCATGTGCATGACAACATATTTGGCGTCAAACTCAGCTGCAAGCTCCAGAGTGCGAATCGTCATCTCCATCGCGCGGGTGCGCTCATGTGGACGATGTGAACTGAACTCGTAAGCATCCGGGGCGTCGATCATGACCTCTACGGGAGAGGGAAAGTAGTTGTGAACCCCGGAACATCGAAACTTTTTGTCTCGGTAGGCGTTCTGGAGCCCGGGCAGCTTGCTGATGGTCATGCCATGACTCAGCTCAATATCCTCAAATCCGAGCCCAAGGATTTCATCAATCATTTCGGCGCCATCCGAGTGACGTGAGTTGTTCCAGCAAGTTGAGAAAGATAGCATGGTGATATGATTAATTGAAGGTCGTCGACCCCCCTTGGGTGCTCGAATTATGGTAGTCTCCAGCTTTTTTTGAGATGCTCGTATTCAGATTCCGGCAACAGCACGTAAACCGGCTTTTGCTTGGGGTCGATACGGGCGATGAGCTTGTGCAACATTTTCTCGGACATGGTAGTGCATCCGGCTGTTGGCCTGTCGCCAGCCTCACGCCAAATATGAAAGAAAATTGCCGAGCCTCGTTCCGGGATTGGCTTGCCTCCCAGTATGGCATCATTGTGACCTATGTAGAGCTTGAGCGAGTGGGCATGATCATTTTGTCTCATCTGGGCTTTGCGCTGCCAGACTGTATCGGGCAGGTCTTTCAGGATCATATGTTGGTTGTAATGAGGTGATGAGGAATCCTCTACCCAGAGGTCTTTGGGCGTGATTTGGCGATAGGGTAATTGAGGGTGGTGCTCAATCTCTGCAGCATACCCATAGGCTCCACCAATTTTAAATATGCCCGCAGGTGCACGCCAGTCTCCCTCAACCTTGGTAGGTCCGGAAGATTTAATTCTAGGATGAAGCCCGCGCCCCCATGCAAGGCCGTTTTTGCCCAGCCGGGCCGGCCATGTCTTGATTGCTATCACCCATTGATCGCCTTTCTTTTCATAGAGGGTGATTGAAGCATCTGAGGAATTCCAGTTTTTGCTGATGCCCATGACGACCTGGGTGCAATCATTTGGAAGCTGTGCCTTCGCCCATATTGATGTGAGCAATATGAAAAGCAGAATTCTCATATCCCTTGCTCAGCGAGTTCCTGACAAGCCCTGATATCCAACTTGCCTGAGGCTAAAACGGGTATTTGATCAGCGGGGATAAATAGTCTGGGGCACCACAGACTGGGTAATCCATCATCCATCAGTTTGTAACGCAGGTCGATGCATTCTTGCTGGTAGGCTTCACCACAGATGGTGGTGAGAAGAGCGATTACTTCGCCTTTTTGTGCATCGGGAATACCAACAACAGCGATTCTGCGCTCAGTTTCTTGATCGAGGTCGAGTAGCTTGATGACAGCAGCTTCAATCGTCTCATGGGGAACCATTTCCCCGCCTATTTTTGAAAAGCGTGAAAGGCGCCCTTCGATAAAGAGAAAGCCATCCTCATCAACTCTGCCTATGTCGCCTGTGTTAAACCAGCCATCGGTGATGACTTCGTTTGTTTTTTTGGGATTGTCGAGATAACCAGGGAAAATGTTCGCCCCCTTTAGCCATATGGTTCCCTGGGTATCAATAGGGGATGGTTTTCCTGTGGAGGGGTCTGTTATTTTGACTGCTATGCCGGGAAGGAATTTGCCAACGGAACCAAATCGGTTCGTGCTAATGATTGGGGCGTCATGTAGTTTTTTTGGCTCAGGTAGATTCACGTTTGTAGCCGGTGATGTCTCTGTTAGTCCGTATCCCTCCATGGGTAGGATGCCAAACTTCTTCTGGAATGACTCGGCAAGTGATTGAGGCAATTTTTCAGCACCGGTAATGACATAGTCGAGAGACTGCAATTGCTCCGGCTTTACGCGGCGCATGTAACCACGGAGAAATGTCGGGGTTGTGAGTAGTAAATTGGCGCTATGCATGCCGACAAGCTCGGCAAGGCGTTTTGTTTCAAGGGGGCTAGGGTAGGTGATCAGGTTGATGCCTTCGATGCATGGATACCATAGTGTAACCGTGCTTCCGAAAGAGTGAAACAGAGGTAAGCACCCCAGAATTTTAGCCTGATGCTCCAGCTGTATTCTACAGCCGAACTGGCACACATTGGCAAGTACGTTACGATGTGTGAGAGGAACACCTTTGGGCTCACCTGATGAGCCTGATGTAAATAGAAGAACAGCCTCGTCATCACCTTGGAGGTCTCCAAGGCCAAGCATTTTGATGAGGATTCGCGTCGGTAGTATCTTGATGAAAACGAGCCAGCGAATGATCTTCTTCTGGATCGCCGGTAAGATGCGCTCAACAAAAATGAGGTCGCGGTTGGGGGGCCATGGGAAAGATGGAATTTTACGAACAAATGGGTCAGCAGTGATGAACTTGTCGACACCTGATTGTCGTATCGAAGAACGTATGGCACTTTGGCTGGATGTGAAGTTGATATTGACCGGGATTTTCCCCGCGAACACGACAGCCAGGTTCGCGACCATGCCACCCTTACCGGGGGGGAGGATAATGCCAACGCGTCTTTTCTTGGTTTGTTTTTTAATCTCACCGGCCAGAGCGATGGCTGCAGCTAGTAATTTTTCAAAACTGGTGGCTGAATCGTCGGTGCCATCGTACAGTGTGGTCGAGGCTCCATGTTTCTTGATGCCAGTTAGAATTGCAAATGGAAGAGATTCATTGAGGAATGAACGTGCTGAAAAACATATTTCGTCTGCAGCGTGAACCGCCTCCTGCCAGGCGGCAACGGTGACTGCCTTGGCGGGAATCAGTGGGGCAAATGAAAAGACCGACTCGGGCAGCTTCCGGAAGTTTTCAGCGCAGTAGGCTAACTCAGCAGGTTTAGCAATCGCCAGAGGAAGTATGGGAAGGCCAAGTGCACATAGTTGTCTGAGATTTTTTGGGAGAATATGTCGGCACTCGCCCTCACGGGTATTAACGATTCCCGGCAGATAGATCATGAGTCCTCCGCCTTGGAGGTTTTGCTCTAAGGTGTTGCCAACAATATCCGGAGCCTGGTCATCGGCAGAGAAGGCAACTGCGGTTACATCGTCTTTCTCGAGATAGCAGCGCATTTCGTCATCGATTACGATGTTTTCCTCACACAGCCATACAATCTGGCGGTTGGCGAAGATTTGCTCGAGTATGAGCATTTGGTTGAAATCCAGGCGGCCGGGAATGACGAGTGCTCCATCTTCGGGGATGTTGCCTTCGCCATGGATTTCAATCGTTTTGCTCATGAGGTGATGTCTTGCCAGGGCAAACAATACTGGCCGGTCATTCAGTCAGCTTGATTGCACCAGAATAAAACCATTTCGCTATGAC
>JBDQHQ010000252.1:0-3350 GCA_040264795.1 Akkermansiaceae bacterium
CCGTTGAAGTATGTGCCAGAAACCGTGTTCTTGGCACCACCGGTGGTAGCAATGATCCCATTTCTCCAGATGGTGTTCTTCGACATCTGTATTTGACCACCACCATTGCTGTCAAATGTGATCGTATCACCACTTACGACAATTTGATCTTGTCCGGCGAATTGAAGTATTGAGCCATTGTTGATATCGATATCTCCTGACTGCCACGTTCTAGTTCCTCCAGCAATATTATGAAGCTGAAGTTTCCCTCCATTGATTACCGTGTCCCCGGTGTGGTAGACGCTTTGATCTTGAACTTTTACTCTGAGTATGCCTTCGCCTTCCTTGATTAGGCCGCCGGTGTTCGACAAAGCGAGTTGACTACCTTGAAAAACGTTGTTGCCATTGGTGTCGATGATGATGGCGCTGGTGCTGTTGACGATGCGTGAGCTGTAGTCCTGGGTGATGCCGGCAGCATACTGCAGGGTGCCGCCACCGAAATCGATGTTGCCACCGTTGCCGAGGGCGCCCGAGGTTGCCGCCACATCATTGACTCCAGCCACCACCGTGCCACCGTTGATGAAGGTGGTGCCGGTGTAGGTGTTGGCACCATTGAGGATGAGGGTGCCAACATCGGTTTTTGTGAGGTTCTCCACTCCGCTGTGTTCGATTATCTTTGCGTCCATTGTAAGGGTGGACCCGCTTTCAGTGCGCAAAGTAGAATTTACAAACATACGGAATTCCCCGCTACCGATGATGCTCGCGTCCACGTTTGCTTTAGTGCGGATGGTGTTGTTTCCCTGCCCCCCGATATATAAACCGTTGGTGTCGATGGTGTAGTTATTAGCAAATGTTATGTGATTACCGCCGCCCCTGACATTGCTCCCTAATGTTACGGTGCCCGTGCCGCCGGAGCCGAAAGTAATACTATCAAAGGTATCGTATGTGTCGTTGGCAGCCCCGTCCCAGTAGTTGGTATTTGTTTGATCCCATGTGCCGTTACCATCTTGGGCACCCGCGGTTACAGTATCAGCATCCCAGGTGAGAGAGACCGCCTGCGCGGTGGTGCTGAGAGTGAATGCTACTAGCAAGGCAGCGGCGAATGCGGGCAGCGTGGTTTGGTTGCTGTTACGGGGTGTTTTTGTAGTGTTGGTTTTCATGGCAATTATATGGTTTGGAGTAAGTTGTAGAGGGTGGGGTAATGATTATACTTCCTTTGGGGGAATGCGCGTGGGCAGGTTTAGACAGAGTTTGTTGGGGTGCATGCACGCGAATATCCCCCATATGTATTACAACTGCGTCTTGCTAAATTACCATATTCATCATCCTGAACAAGTTAAAAATTACAAAAAAATGGAAACCTTCCATATATTTAATATAAATAAAGCATCCAGGCGCTTTTGCCCATGGTAGCAGGGAACCGCCTGCGGCTGCGCTGCAAGCGCAGCTAATGAGCGATGAAGGATGAGCGATAGCCGCGCCGCAGCCGCACTCCCAACTTAAACTTAAACTCCCCACTTCAACTGCCACGAAGTGGCTCCCAACTCGAACTGCCGCGCAGCGGCTCCCCAAATCAACTTCATCTCACTCTGCCTCAGGCAGTTGAAGCTGCTCTACGATGACCCCGCCCACCTGGTCCGCCAGTTTCTGGCTGCCAATGGGCTTGAAATGGACGTCCCCGGGTTTGACGAAGTGGTCTTTGGGAAAGCTGGCAGTGAGGGCGTGCAGATCATTGACGGGAATGCCGTGCCTGGCCATGACCTTGGCAGCCACCTCGTTGTAGCGGAGGTCATCCCCTACTTTGCGGCCGGCCTCGCCCTCGGGGACCAGGGTCGTGTTGGCGAAGATGAGCTTCGCCCCGGTTTGCTTGAGGCGTTGGGTGATGGTTTCCAGATTCGCCTCATATTGCTCGAGTGTTACGGAAAGGGTGCCATTGACCTTGTCCCGATTCCCATAACCCTTGGCATCCGGGTGGCGGTAACAGAGGTCATGCAGGCCGACGTTGAAGTGGATCACATCCCACTGGGTATTTGCAGGGTGATTGATACCCGGCCCAGCCAGCCAGTTGTCGAGTGATTGCAAATACCTGGTGGTCGGCCCGCAGTTGGCCTTGGGGCGGCTGACATTGGCCTTACCCTTGAGTAACTCGATCACCAGCGGGGTGTAGCCAATGGAGATGGAATCCCCCAGGATCAGCACCTTGGGTAGGGACGGATCGGTCCAGGCTTTGGCGGCTGGGGCATTTTTCAGTCTTTGCCGATCGGATGCAGGCGTGTAGAATTCAGTTTTTTTTTACCCTTGGCTGCGGCTTTATTATGAGCGGGTTGGGCGGGTTTCTTGGCTGGCTTATTAACTGGTTTATTGGCCGGCAGGGGCTGGTGCGCCTCTTTGATGATCTCCTCCATGCGCTTGACAATGTCCGGGTGCTGGGCGGCGATGTCGTTTTGCTCGCCGAGGTCATTTTCCAGATCAAAGAGCTGGAGCTTCTGCGGTGTTTTCACCTTCCAGCCGAGCTTGACGCCCTTCCACTTGCCGATGCGCACTGCCTGGTCACGTTTCGCGGTCTGCGGGTGCTCCCAGTAGAGGTATTCGCGCTGCTGTTGTTGCCCCTTGCCGGTCAGGGTGGGCAGCAGGGAAATACCGGTGCTTTGCGCGGGCACGGGCTGGTCGAGCAGGTCACAGATGGTGGCAAGGATGTCGTAATGCGCACTGGGCAGGTCACTGCTCGTCCCCGCCTTGATCGTGCCCGGCCAGCGGGCCATGGAGGGGGCACGGATACCGCCCTCGAAGAGGTCACGCTTGTGGCCGCGCAGCGGGCCGTTGGAATCCCAGAACCTGGGGTCATGACCACCCTCGAGGTGGGAGCCATTGTCCGAGGAAAACATGATCAGGGTGTTCTCTGCCTGGCCGGTTTTTTCCAGCAGCTCAAGCAGCTGGCCGATCTGGTTGTCAAAGTTTTCCATCATGCCGGCGTAGCCAGCGATTGGGTTTATCACATTGGGGCAGGGCTGACCCGGGCCGGCACCGTATCTGCCGATCTTCTTCTCAAACTGCGGGTAGATTTTGCGATACTTGTCATGCAGTTCCTTAGGTGAGTGCATCGCCGCGTGGGGCACGGCGGTGGGGATGTAGCAGAAGAAGGGTTTGCCCGCCTTGGCGTTCTTTTCCACAAAAGCGAGGGCGTCGTTCATGATCAGGTCATGGATGTAGGTGCCCTCTTGAAGTGGCTCCTCCTTGCCGTTACGCACAATGGACGTCGGGTAATAGGTGTGAGCGATCGCCTGGCTCTTCCACGCGCTGAACTCGTCAAAGCCGTGGGTCATCGGGTTGGGAGCCCCAGGATCGTTGGTAATACCCAGACCCCACTTGCC
>JBDQHQ010000253.1:0-3316 GCA_040264795.1 Akkermansiaceae bacterium
CTATGTCTGCAGGCTCACCCATCTCCTTGAGGGGGATGTTGCCCACGATCGCCTCCTTTTGCTCATCGTTGAGCTCGTCGGTCATATCAGTGACGATAAAGCCCGGAGCAATGGCATTGCAGGTGACCTTACGTCCCGCTAATTCCTTGGCTACTGATTTAGTAAAGCCCAGTAACCCGGCTTTACTAGCCGCGTAATTGACCTGGCCGGCATTCCCCATCAGTCCGATCACCGAGCTAATGTTGATAATGCGAGGATCCTCGGCTTTCATCATGCTGCGCTGGAAGGCCTTGACTGTGTTAAACGCCCCTTTGAGATTAGTATCAAGAACCGTATCCCAATCCTCGTCTTTCATCCGCATCAGCAAACCGTCACGAGTCACACCTGCGTTATTTACCAAAACATTGACTGCGCCAAAGTCAGCAATCACATCTTTGCCCAGTGCCTGCACTGCTTCATAATCCGCCACATCTACCGCGTATGCCTTGGCTGATTCAGGAAATTCGGCATTGATCGCATCCGCGGCCGAACCACAACTTCCAGGACTCCGGCTTACCACGGCAACCTTGCCGCCCTCAGCTGCAAAAGCTTTGGCGATTTCCAGACCTATTCCCCGACCAGCGCCGGTAACAACTGCGACCTTATTTTCAAAACGTGCCATGCCCATTCGTCACATGATTTAGCCCACTTGCCAATCATGAAATAAACAGTAAATCCACTACTTCCAGAGGTAGGAACGCTTTTCAGCAACCACCTTACCCGCACTGAACATTTGCACCCGCCATGCAAGCACCCTGCCGCGTGTGCGATAGGACTCACCTGCCACACTGAACTCAACCACGCCACTCTGTTCCCCCACTGGCAAATCCTTACTCATGCTTAACACCTCTGATCCTGTTGCCGCTTGTTGATATTCCATAACGATCTTCAGCGGCTCGGCATACTTGCCGCCGTTTTCCCAGTTCACTGTGTAATACTGACCTAGTCGTTCTCTACGCTCTTGATTAGACACTGCACCACGCATCAGATACATCTGCTCTCCGCGCACCATCGCAGCTTCCTTCATTGACTCCACTTCAGTCGTGCGTAAATGAAACTGCCTGACCTCCAGGACCTCATTGGTAGAACAAGACCCCAGTATCAAAATAAAACCACCGAGGCACAGCAGACAAAAGCTGTTCAACCGGGAGAAAGAAGCGATCTTCATTGATTTGATTTAAGACTACGGAAAAAAAATGCCAATGTCGAAATTTCCAATTCGCCAGCAGCTCATCATTTCGTTAACTTCGACTTATGGATTCAACCATTGAGAAGCGCCTCAAGCAATTTATTCAGAGCAAAGGGCTACGCAACACTCCGCAGCGCAATGCCATTGTTGAAGCAATTTTTGCCTCCGACGAGCACTTCACAGCCGATGAACTTTGGACACGATTGCGCAAAACCCAAGCAGCGGAAAGCCATTCATCCAGAGCCACGGTTTATCGAACCATTTCCCTGCTGGTTGAAGCAGGTCTACTCCATGAGATCGATCTGGGGGACGACCAAAAAACCTATGACCCCAACTTCGTCGAGAGTCCGGCCCACAACCACCTGGTTTGTATTGACTGCGGAAAAGTCATTGAGTTTGAGGACGCACACATCCAGCTCATGAATGACTGCGCCGCCAGGCGTCTGGGGTTCCGCCCAGAGCGCCAAACCCTCAAGATTGAGGCATGCTGTGAGAAACTCAGGCTGCACGGCAGATGTGAGAATCTCATTGAGGCACGCATTCAAGGCAAACGCCTTCCCAAAAGGCGTTAACCGAACATCATCCAAAGTATCTGAGAATTTTTGCAAGTTCTGTTCGTACGTGAACGTTGGAGACATAATGTATTTTAGCCCATTGATGCCTCAACAGAGAAAATACGCTTTTCTGCTCAGCATTTTCTTCTCACTGACCCTATTACCAGCCCTCCAGGCCGGGGCAAAGCCCCTGAGTGCGGACACGGACGAGCGCATCGTATTACTTGGCAGTGGCCTGGGCTCACGCATGAGTCACTTTGGTTCTTTTGAAACCGAGCTTCAGCTCCGCAATCCTTACAAGAAGCTCATCATCCGCAACATGTGTGATGAGGGCAACACCCCGGGATTTCGTCCCCACCCGGGTCGCGATTCACCTTGGGCATTCCCCGGAGCGGAAAAATTTCAGACCGAACTCGCAAAAAAAAGCGGCAGTAGCGGCATCTATATGACACCAGACCAATGGCTGGGCCACCTCAAGGCAGATACCATCATTGCATTCTTTGGTTTCAACTCCTCTTTCAATGGTCCTGCAGGACTAGAGAATTTCAAGGGCGAGCTAAGCGGATTCATCAAGCACACCTTGGCACAACAATACAACGGCAAGTCCGCCCCCAAGCTAGCCATCGTCTCCCCCACCGCCTTCGAGGACCTGTCCCACATTTACGACGCCCCTGAAGCCACCCTCACCAACGCCAACCTCGCCCTCTACACCGAGGCAATGAAGGAAATCTGTGCCGAGTACGGGATACTTTTCATCGATGTCTTCACTCCCTCAAAGGCGGCATTCAAGGCCACCAAAGACTCATTTACCCGGGACGGCGCCCTGCTCAACGACAAAGGCTACCAGTGGCTCGCCCCCCAGCTTGCTGATGGCATCTACGGCCAAGCCACCATCAAAAATCCAGAGCCCCGGGAATCAGTCCGTGCAGCAGTGAACGAGAAAAACTGGTGCTGGCTCAACGATTACAAGATGCCCAATGGCGTGCAAATCTATGGCCGCCGGGGAGGTGGCAAAAACGCCCCGCCACAGAACTACCGAGATGAGTATAAGAAGACTCGTGAGATGACCGCCCTGCGTGACCAAGCCATCTGGCTAGCCCTCCAAGGCAAAAAAATGGATCTCGCCGCTGAAGATGCCAAGACCTTCAAACTCTCTCCTGTTAAAACCAACTACAAACCCAGCGGCAAATACGGCAAGCTCGAGTATCAGTCCGGCGAATCATCCCAAACCAAAATCACCACCCCCAAGGGCTACAAAATGGAGCTCTTCGCCTCGGAAAAAGAATTCAAGGACCTCGCCAACCCGGTGCAAGTGGCTTTCGACAACAAGGGCAGGCTCTGGGTCGCCACCATGCCCAGCTACCCGCACTACCGCATCGGTGACCCCAAGCCCACCGACAAGCTTATCATCCTCGAAGACACCGACAACGACGGCAAAGCCGACAAGCAAACCACCTTCGCTGGCGACTTGCATATCCCGATGGGCTTTGAGATCACTTCCGAGGGCGTCTACGTCGCCCAGTCTGGCCACTTA
>JBDQHQ010000254.1:0-3299 GCA_040264795.1 Akkermansiaceae bacterium
AAGGCACCACGGGGCACCTGCCCGGTGAGGAGCTCATAGAGCACCACCCCGAGGGAATAGATATCCACCCGGTGATCGAGGTCCACCTCATGTCTCACCTGCTCTGGCGCCACATAATAGGGCGTGCCCATGCTGACATTCTCCATGGTGAGATCATACTGGGAGACGTCATCACCAAAGAGTTTGGCCAGACCGAAGTCTGTGAGCTTTACCCCACCATTGGCATCCACTAGAATATTTGCCGGCTTGATATCACGATGTATGACTCCTCTCTCATGAGCAAACTGAAGCCCGTCGCAAATCTGTGGAATAAGGGCCATTGCCTCTGCGGGGGTGAGTTTGCCACCATGGATCACCTGGTGCAAATTAAGACCCTCGATGTATTCCATCACAATGTAGCAATGCCCCTCTGCGGTCTCACCAAAATCATAGACCGTGACAATGTTCTGATGACTCAGCCTGGCCATCGTTTCTGCCTCACGGCGAAAGCGCTCTTTGAAGGTCGGGTCACCCTCCGAGAGCTCCAGCGGCAGCAGCTTCACAGCCACGGCGCGATTCAGGGACGTCTGCACCCCCTTGTAAACGGCACCCATGCCCCCGTGGCCCAGCTCAGATTCAATCTCTATACCGGGAATCAGCCCCTGCACCTCCTCTATACTCGGCGGGGTAAAAGATCCTCCGGCCACTGAGTTCTGGGTGGCCAGCATGATCCGTGCCGCAAGACAAGAGGGGCACATCTTCGACGGCGCGTCACCGGGGATGGGAGCTCCACATGCTGGG
Source organism: Akkermansiaceae bacterium (assembly GCA_040264795.1). GTDB lineage: Bacteria > Verrucomicrobiota > Verrucomicrobiia > Verrucomicrobiales > Akkermansiaceae > Oceaniferula. The sequence goes on from JBDQHQ010000254.1 coordinate 781, forward strand.
CAAATGCCCTCGCCTTGTTTAGGTTGTAAGATGTCGTTATTCGTATCATTCATAATTAGTAGAGTGGCAATAGGTTATTGTTTCTGGGATCTAGAACAAATGCTCTAAGCATCCCCTCACTCTTTACTTCACACTTTATGGGTGAAAAGTTACACATGATGGTTCAGGAAAGTGCTGAAAAAATATGCCGCAACTCGTTATCGATGTCCTCCCCCTCACCTAAAGTCTCGGCTATCTCCTGGCGGGCGATCTCGCGGTAGCGCTTGCGCAAGCGATGAACCGCGACTTTGGCGGCACCGAGGGAGATCGATAAAGCGTCCGCTGCTGACTGATAATCATCATCTTTATGCCACAGCAAAAACGGCTCAAGCACCTCAAACTTCTCTCCTGCTCCACGCTTTTTGAATTCATCTTCCAGGATCTCGAGCGAGGTTTTCAACAAGGTCATCGCCCACCGGCGCTCAAACAAGGCCGCGGAATCAGCCCTGGGGTCAGCAGGCTCAAGTTTGATCTGGCTCTCGGCCCATTCCCGGTCCAGAGAAATCACCGAGATGCCGGCCCCCCTCTTCACTGCATTCTTTTTGGCGTGTTCATTGGCTAGATATTTCTTCAGCGAACCCAGCAGAAATGTCCGCAGCTTGCCCCTGTCTTCATCTGCTCGTGAGAAGGTATCGAGCCTGAGGACCTGCTCAAAAAATCCTTGGGTGAGATCCTCTGCATCCTCGGGAGAAGCCCCTCGGGCACGGACAAAACCATAAAGAGGATACCAGTAGCTCTGGCATAGCTCAGCAAGGGCCCGCTCTGATTGCTCTGGATCGACGGAACGGGCATTGATGACGAGTGACCATCGGGTAGTGTGAAACCCTCGGTCCTTGGCGGTATTTGCTACGCCGGGGCTTTGCGGGGGGATACTTCGGTCATCACTCATGGCTCGTTGCTCACATTACTCATCTATTCAATATATGATTCATACAACATTCAACACACTGAAGGCAACGCACATATTGTCATCAACCATGCAAATATTGTCCCCAGCTCGGAAAAAGCGCCTCTTCCCGCGATGCCAAGACACGGTTCGTGCCATGAAATGGACGGGTTTATCAGGTGACCGCCGGGTGGCAGAGGGAGTGGGATTGAGTTCGCTCCGCTCACTCTATGCGGGTGAGCAGAAATCCTCCTCCGGATTTCGGATTATAAGGTGAGCGTGATGCACGCACTGCGTGTGCGTTCAAACCCTTGACCGCTGCGCGGGCAAAGGGTTCTCGGCCCACGTCCTGATGCCATTACCCCAGCCCACATAGAAGGGCTGGGGTAATGGCAGAGGGAGTGGGATTGCCCTCGTCCACTCGGGCTGTGCTGAAATCCAAGTTTCCTCCTCCGGAAACTTCAGGGAGGCAAACTCGTGATGCACGAGTATTGTGCGCTCAAACCCACGGTAGGCGATAAACCTACACTCGATTTCGAGTCGAGCGCCTTAAACCGAACTCAGCCATCCCTCCATATATGCAGAAGTTAAAATCTTGGGGGCATTAATCCCAGTGGCTCATTGCCTTGAGCCCTTCGAGACGTTCCTGGATTTGCTGCTCAGTCACGGTTTCGAGTCTGCGAGTAGAGAAGTCTTCGCAAGTAAAGCTCGCGAGAATAGATCCGCGTAAAATAGCATCCCGGATTTGCTCAAAGGAAAAATCCGTGCCTCCCAGTGAGGCAAGATAGCCTCCCATGGCACCGAGGAAGGTATCCCCTGCTCCGGTAGGATCAACAATCTCACGCAAAGGCCAGGCGTGGAAACGGAAGATCGAGCTGTCCGGACCAAAGAGAATAGCACCGAATTCACCGAGCTTGATGACCACGTAACGAGGCCCTTTTTCGAGGAGCTTCTCACCTGCCAGAATCAGATTACTCACTCCCGCATACTCGCGTGCCTCACCCTCATTGATCACCAGCAAGTCGATACGCTGCATCACCTCGTCGAGGCGCTCGTTGGCGATTTCAATCCACAAGTCCATGGTGTCAGCAACGACAAATTTTTCATCCGCAACACACTGGTCAAGCATCTGAATCTGGTTGTCCGGTGACATGTTGGCGGGCACCACAATGCGGCTACTGGCGATCTCCGCAGGAATCTCAACTTCCCAGCTTTCCAGCACATTAAGCCCCACCCGGTGGGTGGTGCGGTCGTTCATGTTTTCATGATACTCACCGGTCCAAGTGAAGGACTCACCCTCAGAGCGGGCAACACCTGCTAGGCAAACACCCTTGTCTTCGAGCATCTTGAGGTGTTCCTGGGGGTAATCATGGCCAACAACTCCCACCAGGTGAGATGGCTGACAGAAATAACTGGCTGACAAGGATGCGTAGGCAGCTGAGCCACCGAGCAAATTTTCAGCCTTGGCGGTGGGTGTGGAAACGTTGTCGATGGCGATGGTTCCGCCGATGATAATAGACATGATAAGTGGGTATGTTAGTTGGTTACTCTAACCTGCTTTGAGGTCACGGATGATATTCTGAGTGGTTTGGAC
>JBDQHQ010000255.1:0-3291 GCA_040264795.1 Akkermansiaceae bacterium
ATCGACTCACCTGCTACGCATGATACCCAGCGGGGTCTTGCTACGCTTTAAGGCCCTTCCCTATAAAATTGAACATGAGCGGCTTTTTGTAGCCTTCTCAGACCCACGCCACATCGAAGAAATGACCAAATTAGGGCTTATGCTCAAAATACCGATGCAGCCGGTCCTGGCACCACAAGCACGTCTTGAAGAGCTTCTCGAACCCCTGGTCACCGATGACAGCTTCAAGCAAACTTTTATTCAAGGCACCGACAACGAGGAGGACGAGTCCCCTGCGGCTAACATGCTTATCATTATCCTGCGAGGATTGTTGAATGCCGAGGGCAGTGACATCCATATCGAGCCGTCATATGATTCCGCACGCGTACGCTATCGTGTTGATGGCATCCTGCACGATTTCTTAACCCTCAAGCCCGACATGGCACGGCGGGTCGCCGCACGTATCAAGGGCCTTGCAAACATGGAAATTGAGCAACGTTTCATTCCGCAGGACGGTCATCTGAATCTGCGCATCGACAATACCGACCGTAATTTTCGCGTTGCCACCATTCCCTCGATCTATGGTGAAACGGTAGCCCTGCGCTTGGTTCAAAGCGAAATGGCGTTCTCCAACTTTGAACAACTGGGCATGATGAAAAATCAGCGCCAGCTAATGAACGATTTACTCAATTCGCCGAGTGGCCTCGTCCTGACTGCAGGCCCTGTTGGCTGTGGTAAAACCACAACACTCTATTCCTGTCTGAATTGCTTGGACTGTTTCAATCAGAACATCATGACCATCGAAGATCCCGTTGAGTTTGAACTCACCGGCGTCACCCAAGTACAGGTGCAAAACAAGCGCGGCCTGAGCTTTGGTGCCGGTGTCCGCGCCCTCTTACGACAAGATGCTGACACCCTCATGATCGGAGAAATTCGTGACGATGAGACAGCCGACATCGCTATTCGTGCTGCACTCAGCGGCACCCTCGTGCTCTCCACTATTCATGCAAACTCAGCCACCGCTGCCGTCGCTTCATTGATGCAACTCGGTGTAACCGGTTTCTCTGCCGGCAACGCCTTGAGCGGCGTGGTCTTTCAGCGCCTGGCTCGCCGCATCTGCAAGGATTGCCGCGAAGCTTACGAAGCAGATGATGCAGAACGCAAAGAATTGCAGATAGAAGGAGATGAGCCCGTCACGCTCTACCGCAGCCAGGGTTGCACCTCCTGTTTCCGGACTGGCTATCACGGCCGAGTCGGTGTCTTCGAAATGCTCAAGGTTGATGAAGAAATGCGTCACGTCATCTTCTCACAACCCACGCACCACGAACTCTACGATGCGGCTACCAAAGCCGGTATGATTCCCATAGAAGCACACGTGCGCGAACTCGTTCTCTCCGGAGAGATCAGCATGAAGGAAATGTTGCGCATTCTATAGCACGAAGCACTGGGAGCGTGAAGTATGAGCCTTCAGGGTCATTGCTACCTCCACTCGTGCTTCGGATACCTACCCGCCAGATCTTTTTTCATCTGCGGGTAGCCGCGCTCCCAAAATCCTTTCAAATCCCCCGTTACCTGCCACGGCCGTTGGTTGGGAGCCAGGATATGAACCAGCAGCTTCACCTTGCCTTGCGCAATTTCAGGAAGCTCGTCGACGTCGTAGAGAAATTGCATCTTCATCGCGATCCACGGCTCACCATCCGCGCTATATCTGACCTTGGCTTTTCTGCCGTTGCGCAGGCTCACTTCCAATGGTGCATAGGCATCAAGCACGGCCTGTTGTCCTTGTGACAACCACCGGGAAAGAACCGGCATTACCTCACGGTTCTTGATATCCTTGTAAGACTTGGCCCCCTGACACACCTCTTCTAACACCATCAATTTATCATCCTCACTGAAGCCGGGAAGCTCCATTTCCGGCATCCACTTACTTAAACTCACCAGCCGGGCAATCCAGCGCTCCACCCCCTGATCCCAATGCTTGAGCTTCAGTTCACCACCGGCGACACGCTCGGCCAACAAACGCGCTGCCTCTTCTCGTGGCGGCTCACCACCCTCCTTGGATTCCAGCACCAGATCCCTGAAACGCAGCTCCCGTTTATTGACCACCCTGCGAGAAACGGGATCGTAACTGGCCCCATCATGCTCATGAAAGTCATCCGCAAACAGCTCACGTAAATCATCCATGCTCACCTCGGCACAGCGGTTCAAATAAACGGTCACCTCCTTGCCCTCCACCTCGGTGATCTCCGTCGCCACAAAGGCCTGCGCACCCTTCACTGCACTGCTCGCATCCAGCTTACCGCGCCTGCCGCCCACCAATCGACACGCCAGAGTCGCTTCGCCCAAGCGCACCGCCAGCCGGTCACTGAAGGCCGCCAGCATTACCTTGCTGACCTGCTGAGCATGCCCTTCAAAATCTACCTCCCCCCAGTTCAAGCCCATCCTCACCGCCGTGCGCTCCAGTTGCTCCAGTGACTTCGCAACCTCACGCGCCCCCCGTGCCAAAATCCCAGACTGGGAACAACGCCCGACATCAAAGCGCATATCGCTGGCAAACTGAAAAGCCCGCCACTCGGCGACAAAATCAGAACCATCCTCAGGTTCCCTAAACTCACAGTCACCTGTCTTTCTATTTCTCACCAATACCCCCTCATCTTGCATCGCTGCCGCGATAAAACCGGCCTCCGCAACACAGCCCTCATCATGGGCCGCTAACAACAAGCGCGCATACCTCGGGTGCAGTGGAAACTTCGCCATCTGCTTGCCCTCTTCGGTCACCAGACCCAACTCATCCACTGCTCCAAGCTGGTGCAGCAGATCCTCGGCCATGGCCAAGCCCTTCTCATCCGGCCGGTCCAACCAGCGGAACCCCTGCACATCCTCCACCCCCGCGGATTTTAATGACAAAATCACCTCGGCAAGATCGACCCGCAAGATCTCGGGCAGATCAAAAGCATTCCTGCGGCCCTGGTCCGCCTCACTCCATAGCCTGACACAGCGCCCCGGTGCGGTCCTGCCCGCTCGCCCTGCACGCTGGTCCGCCGAAGCACGGGAAATTTTCTCAATCATCAGGGTATCAATGCCACGCACCACATCGTAGTGCGCCACCCGTGCCAAGCCCGAGTCAATCACCGTGCGCACCCCGTCAATGGTCAGGGAAGTTTCCGCCACATTGGTTGACACAATGATCCGCGGCCTGCCACCCGGTTTGGCAGCTGCCACCGCCTTATCCTGCAGCTTGGGCGAGAGCCCGCTGTATAGCGGACACACATCCCAGCCCCGCGACCAGGAAGCACGCTCGATGAGTTCCAC
>JBDQHQ010000256.1:0-3255 GCA_040264795.1 Akkermansiaceae bacterium
ATCAGATTGCTTGGGGTCGGAGCTCTGTTGATCTTCGTTTTCTCCCTCTTGTCCGGAGTCCTGCTCGGACTGGTTTTGGTCGTTTTGTGATTTGTCCTGTTGATCGCCTTGATCTTGGTGTTTCTTTTCGTTGTCCTCTTGCTCTGATTCTTGCTGTGCCTGTTTCTGAGCTTGCTCAAGTTGTTCGAGCAGTTTCTCCACTTCCTCAAGGTTTTCCTCAGCCTCTGTGTTATTGGCATTCAGCATCAGGGAAGCGCGGTAGTGACTGATGGCATCCTGCCAGTTGGTTTTGATTCTTTGGACATCCTCGGCCGTGAGTTGAGGCTCCTCATCGGGCTCGAAGTTGGACGGAGCATTGCCTTGGCCCTCATTGTCATAGAGCTGACGCATGCTTTGCAAAAAAGCCTCTTCTGTATCACTTGATGCTTCCGGGTTCAGGCTTGTCCAGCCTGATTGAAACAGGCTGTTACCCAAGTTGTAGTGAGATTGCTCCTGAAGCCGTTTGTCTTTGCTGAGCAGGGCACGGGAAAAATAGCCACTGGCGCTATCCCATTGCTTGAGTCGATAGGCAGCACTGCCTTGGGAAAAGTCAATGACATGTTGCTCTTGCCCACGTGCCTGGGTTTTGGCCTGAGTGAACAATTCCATCGCTGTGTTGTAGTCATGGCTTTGGTAGGCGTCCAGGGCACGCTCCATGACCTTGGCTGCCTGGAGATTGCCCGTACCCACCAAGAGTAGAATCAACACGGCCGAGGCTCCACTGAGCTGTGGCTGGCGGCCGGCAAAGAGATTGGAGCGGATCAATACTGAAAGCATGAGCAAGATCATGGCAGGACAAAGAAACCATTGATAAAGATCATTGGGAATATCAATCACACGTCCTGCTTCCTCCGTGCTTTCCAGTGAAGAAAGTGCCTGTCTGATGGTGTTGTCAGCCCCCGAGGATGCGGGCACGTAGGAGCCACCACCAGCGCTTGCGATTTGCTGGAGGGCGCCCGGATTGAGTCTGCTGTATACGGTGTTACCGTTGATGTCGCGGAATTTGCCGTCTAGGTTGCGAAGGTCAGGAATGACGCCTCCATCTGCCGTGCCCACTCCGATCGTGCACACCGAGATGGCCGCATTGCGGATCCTGCTGCCTACTTGCTGTATCTGTTCTGAATGGTCTTCTCCGTCACTGATGATGATCAGGGCATTAGAGTCCTTGTCGGATTTTTCAAAGGTTTTGATGGCCATATCAACGGCAGCGGCAAGATCCGAGCCGCCGGAGGGGATCACATCGGTGTCGAGCTGCCTGATGGTTTCATGCACTGCGGTGTGGTCGATGGTGAGCGGAGCCATTGAGACCGCAGCACCGGAAAAGGCGATCACCCCGATGCGATCATTGGGGAAAGTCTGGATGAGCTCAAGAGCCATCGCCTTGGCGTTGCTCATGCGGTTAGGGGCCACGTCTTCAACAAGCATCGAACGTGAGGTGTCCATGGCGATGATGATGTTGCGGCTGCGGATTTGTTCCGTGGTGGAGGTTTTACCCCCGTAGGGTCGTGCCACTACCACCACGAGGAGGGCGCAGCCCAGTAGGGCGAGTGTCAGTGATGCCCAGCGCCGTGTGCTCGAGCCCTCACTGACAAGTTGCTTGCGCAAACGGGGGGCGACGAGTTTCTGCCAGGCTTTGTTACTGGCCGAGTAGCGAAGGATGGCTATGAGCAAGATCACCGGAAGGGTGAAGAGCAGTAAAAGCCAGCTTGGATGGACAAAGGACATGTGGAATTTTGAATGCTTGGGATCAGGTGGAATGGGTTGCTTTCACTCTCTCTCAGGGTGCGCTGGCTTTTCTGAAGGCTTGGATGATTAGGGAACTGAGCGCAAAGACCAGAGCGGTAGATGCAAACCAGAGAAAGAGCTCACGCGTGTTGATGATACTATGCTGCTTGATCTCGGTTTTTTCAAGCTGGTCAATGGAGTCGAAGGTGTCTCTGAGTTTGGCGGTATCTCTGACCCGGTAATATTCAGCACCTGTAATCTTGGCGATTTCTTGAAGGGTTTCGGTATCAAACTCCTGCCGTGGGTGGCTTTGAATGAAATTGCCCAGGCGTCCCTGCTCCGTGCCAATGGCAATGGCGTAAACCTTGATACCCAGAACGGCAGCTTGCTTGGCGGCCTCGATAGGTGAGATCCGCCCTGAGTTGTTCGAGCCATCGGTGACCAATACGATCACTTTGCTTTTCGACTCCCGCTCATGAAGTCTGCTGGCCGAAGCGGCAATGGCCGAGCCGATCGCTGTTCCCTGTTCCTTGACCAGACCGGGGCGAAGCTCGCGCAGTTGTTCGATGAGCCAATCGTGCTCGAGCGTGATCGGGCTGGTGATGTAGGGACGGCCGGAGAATGCCACAATGCCGATGCGGTCATCCTGACGCTGATTAATGAAGGCTTCCGCGGTGTTTTTTGCCACGGTGATACGCTCGGCACGCCTGCCGTTGAGGACGAAATCCACAATCTGCATCGAGTAGGAGATATCGATAGCGAGAATGATGTCGATACCACTGGCCTGACGTTCTGACTGCTCGTTGCGCAGCTGCGGGCGTGCCATGGCGAGAATGGCGAAGACGAGGGCGAGCATCATCAAGGAGAACGTGATGAGCCCGGGCAGGCGTCTGGGCTTGCGGCCCAGACTTGCCAGAATTGAAAGCGAGGAGTAAGTGATCGAAGTGGGGCTTCCCGCTTTGCCGCCGATAAAGAGCAAAGGGATGAGTAGGAGTAGCCCGAGTAGCCACCACGGATCTGCAAATCTGAACTGCTGGATGAAATCTTGCATCTAATCGGCGGCGGCGTGCTCTGGCTCGGCTGGTGCGGGCTCGGTGATTTTTAACAGCTCGATGGTTTGGTCAATGAGCTCAGTGATATGATCCTGCTGGGACGAGGCGACATATTTGAGCGGTGAGAGCTCACCCAGATGATCCATCACAGCGGTGCGGCACTGAGGATGAAGTTGTTCCAATGCCTCGGGGCGGAGTGTCAGCTCCTCATTGGTTTCAAAAAGTGCTGGGTCTTGGAAGGCGGTCTCAAGGTATTGACGAATAATGAGTGAAATGTGGACGGCGGATGTTTGCGGGGTCATTGAGGTCGTCTTGGTCTTGCGCGCCCGCCTGTTGCAGTTTGCCCTCGCTCGTTGCATTGTCACTGCAGGTACGCCGAGTGCCCACGGAAGACAACATTGCTGATGATCCGTCCAGGGAGGACTACGCTCTCCTTGAA
>JBDQHQ010000257.1:0-3244 GCA_040264795.1 Akkermansiaceae bacterium
GTTCCTGTGCCGATGACCGAAGTTGGCGGTTTTTTACCACCCTTCCATGGCCAGTCAAAGCCGAGGTGCCACTTGCCGACACAAGCGGTGAAATAGCCCTTAGCTTTCAGGATTTTCGGCAGCGTGACGCGATCTTTATCAATGGTGGATTCTTTCCACGGGTTGAGACGCCCTGAACGCAATGAACCACGCCAGGCGTATCGCCCCGTGAGCATGGCGTAGCGGCTTGGGCTGCACACCGTACTGGGGGAGTGCGCATCCGTGGCCCAGACACCCGCTTTTGCCAGCGCGTCCATGTGCGGTGTTTTGACTTTTGATTCCGCATTGAGGAAGGAGACATCCCCGTAGCCGAGGTCATCGGTGAGGATGATGACCATGTTGGGCTTGCCGGAAGTGCTCTTGGACTCCCCGGCAACCGCCTCGCTCACAGCCGACACACCGAGCAACAAGCATGCGCTTGTGCGGAAGATGTGAAGACGTGGCAGGGTCATTGTTTTGTCCGGGGTTTTGGTTTGCTCATGGATGAGGGTCACTTGACCTTCAGTGCCGAGTCCGAGGGCTTGATGCCGGTCTCCTTCTGCTTGCCCGCCTCTGCCAGATCCGGGTAGCTGACGAGGAAATTGTTCTCGTCGATCAGGTTAATGAAATAATGCGTGGTTTTCGGTGGCAGCGTAACTTCAATCTGCGAGCCAGCTTGCAGCTTGGCAGGAACGCTCATCCATTCCGCACGTGGGTGGGTGCCATCAAGGGTGTAGATCAAGCTGGCCTTGACCACTTGTGCCCCCCGTTGTTTGTAGGTCACCTTGACTTTCCGACCTTGTTGTTTGTGTGCGACCACGACGGGCACCTTTTCCTTGTGGGGGAGTTTTGCGGTGCAATGAGGGTTGTATGACGGGTAGGTCGCCCCCATCCCGGTGAGCAGCTCGGTGAGCCGCTGATCCATTTCGCGCGCTTTCTCCGGCATGGATGCGACCAGGTTATGCGCTTCCTCGATGTCCACCCTTACGGACTCGCCATCTTCGGTATTGTAGAGCCGGTAAAGTTCGAGGGGTGGGGCAGTGTCCTGCTTCCAGACGCTATTGCGACCACCCACATCGTAGTTGCGCATCAGCTTGTAGTCGCCGATGCGGATCGAACTTTCCATCCAGACACTGCTCGGGAAATGCCAAATCATGGTATCGCGAACCTGACCAGCGGCATCCTTCACCAGAGTCGGATCGCTTGGGTCCTTGAGCAGGAGAGAAGACAGATCGCAGCCGTCGAGCTTTTGCCCAGGCGCTTTGGCCGCACCGACCAAGGACAAAATGGTGGGATAAAAGTCCAGCCCATTCACCATCACATTTGAATCCTGTTTGGCCTTGATTCCAGGTCCGGTGATGATCAGCGGTACGCGAACGCCCCCTTCCTGGAGGTGGAGCTTGCCCTCGTCGAGCGGGGAGTTGTCCGTGAAGATCTCCTGTGGAGTGCCTTCCATCCCGCCATTATCGGAGGTGAAAATAATATAGGTGTTCTCGCTGAGCTTATGCCCCGGCCAGCGCGGGTCATCGGTCTGGTTCAGGTGGCTCACCAATTGGCCGAGGTAATAATCCAGCTGCTCGACCATCGCGCAGTAGAACGGGTTGGTCTGGCCGCCCTGGTGCCATTCCTGGGGGTTGTCAGGCAGCTCCACGCCCAGTTTCCCGATATACTTGTCGAGCAACTCCCGGCTGCGGGTGTGGATCGGGGAGTGGACCAGGAAGGTGCAGTAATACAGGAAAAAGGGCTCTGCCTGATGCTCGCGCAGGAAGCTCAAGGCATCCTCGTTGTTTTCATCACGCGGAAAGCCGTTCTCATCCAGCCGATAGGGATCGTCCTCGTTGCGGGTGGCGAATCCCGTCATGCGGTGCGGTTTCATCGGGTCCTGGACACCGTGGTTCTCACGGCTCCAGTCAAACCCGACATCGGTGGGTTTCGATCTCGTGCCCTTACTGAGATGCCATTTACCACAATGGCCGGTCACGTATCCCTCTTTCTTCAAGGCTGCGGCCAAGGTAAGCACATTGGGTGCAAGGCTGCCACGGTCCCAGGGATTGATCATCCGCGAGCCCTCGCGATTGTGAGGCTGGGGCGGATTCCCACCCCCTACCCCGACGTGCTGGGCACGTGCCGGGTGGATCCCGCTCAGGATTGCGGCCCGGCTCGGCGAGCAAACGGGGCCTGGAGAATAGGCCTGGCGAAAGAGCACGCCCTGCCTGGCCAAAGCATCCATATTCGGTGTCTCCATCGGCGATGGCTCGTCGATGTCGTAACAGATCACGTCCTGCCACCCCAGGTCATCAGTCAGGATCAGGATTACGTTTGGCTGGGCTGGCCTCGCCTTTTCCTCCGCGTTCGCTTCGTTTGCTATGAGCAAGCCCAGTAAAAAGCATGCGATGGCATGAACGGTGTATCTTTTTGATGCAGTCATTGTTTTGTCCGGGGTTTTGGCGTCAGTGGTAATGATGGCGGAGGGTTTGATGGTTGATCACGCAAGGGGCCTGGTTGTATGAGCCTACTCCTTGAAGCGCCACGGCTCAATGAGCACCCTTATAGAAACGCAGACTGTAGCAGTTTCTGTCATCGCTGCCATCCCTATTTTTTAGGAGGCGCTTGCGCCGACGTAGTTGGCGCAAGCGCCAGTTGAAGTAGGCCACTTTGTGGCAGTTTAAGTTGAAGCTGTTAAGCGGTCGCTACGCGACGCGAATCATGAATGAACCCTTTCCGTGGGTTGAAACCCACGGCTACAATCATCAGTCGCTACGCGACGAGAGGCCACTGTCGCAGCGCGACAACGCATATTAGCCGTGGGTTTTAACCCACGGATGTAGATGATTTAGAAATCACGTCGCGTAGCGACCGCTTAACGGCTTCAACTTAAACTGGCCACGGCGTGGCCTACTTAAACTGGCGCTTGCCCCCGACTGCGTCGGCGCAAGCGCCTCCTAAAAAATAGGGGTGGCGGCGATGACAGAAACTGCTACAGTCTGCGTTTCTATAAGGGTGATCATTGAGCCGTGGCTTCAAGGAGTAGGCTGATACAACCAGGCTGCTTGCGTGATCAACCATCAAACCCTCCGCCATCATTACCACTGACGCCAAAACCCCGGATAAAACAATGACTGCATCGAAAAGATACACCGTTCATGCCATCGCATGCTTTTTACTGGGCTTGCTCATAGCAAACGAAGCGAACGCGGAGGAAAAGGCGAGGCCAGCCCAGCCAAAC
>JBDQHQ010000258.1:0-3207 GCA_040264795.1 Akkermansiaceae bacterium
CAGGTGGCAGGTCAAGTGTCGTGATTAACTCCGCCAGAAAAAACCAGGTCCCCAGCCGGCGGTGAATCTGCACCGTGGATTTGCCGCTCCAGCCGAGGCCCGAGTCGGTGGCGAAATCGCGCTCCAGCACCGGTCCGGTATCGGTATAAAACCTCTGCACACCTCCCAGACCTTCCATCGCCAGATTCATTTCCTTGAGCTTTTCTTCAATGACATCGTGGTAGTCGTCATTCCATGCGTAGCGTGCGATGCGGTAATCAACATCCGGATCGTTTTCACCAGGATAGTAATTCATCGCCAGACTCACCACTGAGAACGCCCCCTCCATGACTTTTCCCGGATCTACGCGCCGCTCGACATTACGCTCGAGCCACTTCATGTCCCCGGCACATCCGTCCTCGATCCAACGCTTATATTCCTCAGCATGGGTTGCCACCTTGGCTCGTGAGATCCGGCAATCATCAAAACCGAGTTTGCGCGCAATAAACTGCACGTTGTGCTTTGCTGTGTGCCTGTCCATATTCACGCGCATTAAGCCTACATAGCGGCTATGTGATGTCGAGTTCATCCATCATGGCGCGAATTCGTTTCTCTGAAACCTTGGTCCTGCGTGGTAGCCCGGGGGCAAACTCAGCAGCGCGCCACTCCATAAGCAGCCAACCACATGGCCAGAGGCTGACATCATCCGGACCCCCTTTCCACGCACGATACCAAGGAGCCCACAGGTGCTCTACCCTCTGTCTTTTCTCATCGTCTTTTGCCTGTGGCAGGCTCTTGAGGCGCTTGATGCGCTCTTCCATCACATGAAAGTAGCGACCGTAATCAGAGAACCTTGCGTAACCAGCTCTCCAAATAAAGTTATCCCCCAACAACCAGGCCATCTCCTCTTCCAAATCTTCAACGACCACCTTCAGGTGCCGGTCATCTCGATGATCTTCAATCCAATCAGATACCCGCCCCCTAATCTCACACATGTCCTCGAAGCCGCTTGCCACCCGCTCGGCACATTGAAACAATTCTCCCTTGCCCACATCAGAGGCTTCTCTAAACCTCTGCTCATCCCGAGGCAATGGGCTACCGAGTGCCCCCTCGCAAGATACACGCAACATCTGCTCGAGCGCTTCCCCTTTGCCGCTCTCCATCACCGGCAGCATCAGCTTACCTTCCATGCCGAGAGGGAAATGCTTCCTGACATAATCACATTGGCTCGCCTGATCGATGCGAAAAAGGCGCACGCATCCAGCGCGGTGGCTCTCATCCGCCTGGCTTTGGTTCAGATAGGCACGCATCCCCACTGTCTCACCCTCATCAACCAAGGCAGGAAAGACCCCCTCCTCTGCCACCTCTGGTATTTCACCAAAATCCCAGCCTTCACCTCCGGTCATCTCCCACTCCTCATTAACCTCTATCTCACGCTTTTGCCTCACCATCCCGGCAAGCGCGTGGCGGATTTCCTCTGCACTTTCACCGCAAGCAAGCTCCTCATCACCATCACCCCACACACGGATTTTGGGCCTCATATTTTCTGGCAAGCGATCTTCATGAAACATCCCGGCTTCAATGACATGACCGCAACGACGGCTTAAATAATCAGCTAACTCAACCCTCAATTCCCGCGCCGGCTCCCACCCCTGCCACTCTTCCACAAAAGCCTGCGCCATATCTCTGGCGGGAGAGCAAGCCTGGCGCTGACTTTTCGGTAATGATCGCACGAGGAGATACACGCGCTCCTCGAGAAGACCGGGAACACCCCAGCTTGGCAGGTATTCCGCAAAATCAGCCAACTGATCCAAGCCAATCTCAAAGATCACCCCATCGGCCACTCCACCGGGATTATCAGCATAGCTGATATCATAACTCGATTCACCGTGATGCACACAGTCCGGAAAATCCGTCAGGTCCTCCATCTCTCCCCAGATGCAGTCCTGCGCAGTAACCATCAGAGTCTCCTCATTGTTACCCGTAGTTCGCCATTTTTGAAATGCCTTCGCCGTGCAGATGTCATTTGGAATTCTCTCCACAAAAAAATCAAACACTGCCTCATCTGACCAAAGGCCACCAGCGCGTCGCAACTTGTGCTCCGCTCCTTCTATCTCCTCGCGCACCTCATCGAGCCGCTCAAGAAACTTACCCCGTGTACGGAGTCCACCTCCCAACACTGCCTCCCGGACAAAAACCTCATGAGCATCTTCAGCATTGACCCTGCCATAAAACACCTTGCGCCCATCCACAATCTTCACACCACCACACAGGACTGTTTCCTTGCCATAGACCGCACCCTGATGCTCATCCCAGCTCGGGGAGTGATAGCGATAGCGACACAGATGAGGCATAATCTCTTCCACCCATCCGGCATCAATATGGGCTACCTTGCGTGCCCAGACCTTGCTGGTCTCCACCAGCTCAAAACCCAGCAGCCACTCGGGTTTCTTTTTACCAAAGAGCCCTGACCCGGGGAAAATGGAAAACTCGCGACCTGCAGTGCTGCGGTAGGCTCGCTTCTCCTTGTCCCAAAAACCAAACTGCATCGGAATTCCCGCCATCAGGGATTTATGCATCTCGTCATCATTGCCCCACTGCTTGCGCTCAGCGGACAATGGCGCCGGCTTCACCTTCAAGGTCTCTCGCACCAGCCTGCCCAACTCTCCCACAATCTGATCCCACTCAAGAATCCTTCGAAAACTCAAAAAATGCTGCTTACAGAACTTACGAAGCTGGTTGCGTTTAAATCGTTTCTTCTTCTCGCGAAAGGGAGAAATAGCAGCCCAAATATGCAACAAGGTCAGAAAGTCAGACTGCTCATCATTAAATTTCTTGTGTGCCTGATCCGCTTGATCCTGTTTTTCCTGGGGCCGCTCACGCACGTCCATCACACTCATCCCTCCCACCATGACAATTACCGCGTCAAGAACACCCCTGCGAGATGCCTCGATGAGCATTCTTCCCAGCCTTGGGTCTAGTGGCAGTTTGGCCAGCTGGCGTCCAATCTCTGTCAAATCACCCTTTTTCTCCATCGCCTCCACTTCCTCCAAAGTGCGATGGCCCTCACTGATAGCCCGCGCTGATGGCGGGCTTAGAAAAGGAAATTCACGCACATCAGGAAGCCGCAGAGACTTCATTCTGAGAATCACACCAGCAAGCGAACTGCGCCTGATCTCGGGATCAGTATATTCATCAGCAGCGTGATGCTCCTCCTCACTGTATAGC
>JBDQHQ010000259.1:0-3202 GCA_040264795.1 Akkermansiaceae bacterium
AGTTAGGGCTGTAGGCGCGAGTATCTGACGTTTGTCCTCAAAAGTGTAGCCAAATGCCCGGTTGCGCTGCACGAGGTCATGTCCGGTGATACGGTCTTTCAGACTTCCTTTGGCGAGGTCTTTGAAAAAGACCCGGTTGCCCTCCAGCCACTCACTGTAGGGTTGCTTTTGTGCAACTTCCTCTTTGACCTCTGCGTCATCAACGATGCGACCTTTTTGGGTGTCTACAAGGAACATGCGGCCGGGCTCAAGGCGGCCTTTTTTGACCACGGTGGCCGGGTCTACTTTGAGCACTCCGACCTCGGAGGCCATAATGACAAGGTCCTCATTAGTGACATAGTAACGCGATGGACGAAGACCATTACGGTCGAGGATGGCTCCGATGGAGATGCCGTCACAAAAAGCGATGGATGCAGGTCCGTCCCATGGTTCCATGAGAGTGGCGTTGTATTCGTAGAACGCCTTTTTGGTGTCACTCATGTGCTGGTGATTTTCCCATGGCTCGGGAATCATCATCATAATGGCTTCAGGCAAGCTGCGCCCGGAAAGAACGAGGAATTCAAGGCAGTTGTCAAACATCGCCGAGTCTGAGCCGTCCTCACGAATGATGGGCAGAAGCTTGTCGAGATCCTTGCCGAGGACACCACTGGAGAGTAGTTTTTGTCTGGCTTGCATCCAGTTGGCATTGCCTCGCATGGTGTTGATTTCACCGTTGTGAGACATGTAGCGGAATGGCTGGGCACGTGGCCAGCTTGGGAAGGTGTTGGTGCTAAAACGTGAGTGCACCAGAGCCATCGCAGACTCCATGTCCTCGTGCTGTAGATCGGGGAAGTAATCCTTAAGCTGCCAGGTAGTCAGCATGCCTTTGTAAACAATCGTGCGGGCTGAGAGGGTTACTGTGTAAAATGATTCTGATCCGCTGCTTGTGCTGTATCGCACAGCCTGTGAAGCACGGCGGCGGATCACGTAGAGCTTGCGCTCAAAATCGAGGTCGTCCGCGATGTCTGCCGAGCGGGCGATGAAGATTTGCTTCATCACGGGCTCGCAATCCCGTGAGGCTTTACCAAGGATGTCGCTGTTTGTTGGGACGTCACGCCAGCCGAGGACAGCTTGTCCCTCCTTGGTGACAATTTCCTCGTAAGCTTTGATGGTGGATTCGCATTCCTCGGGGTCTCTGGAGAGGTTGACAAATCCAACCGCATACTGGCCCTCATCCGGGAGATCGAAACCAAGCTCAGCGGTGACAGTCTTGAAAAATTTGTGAGG
This sequence comes from Akkermansiaceae bacterium, assembly GCA_040264795.1. Taxonomy (GTDB): domain Bacteria; phylum Verrucomicrobiota; class Verrucomicrobiia; order Verrucomicrobiales; family Akkermansiaceae; genus Oceaniferula. Next base: position 1,267 of record JBDQHQ010000259.1, read on the forward strand.
GAGTTGGAAAAAGAGGCCTGCGCCATCTCCTGTTGCTTCATCAAAGCCGCAGCCGCCGCGATGGTCCATGCAGACGTTCATGTCGAGTGCCCCCTTGATGATGTCATGCGACTTTTCTCCTTTGAGGTGACAAAGAAATCCTACGCCACATGAATCGTGTTCATTGTCTGGGTCATAGAGACCTTGGGCGGGCGGCATTCCGTGAATCTTGTGGGACGTGGTTTGTTGATTGGACATGAGTGGGAATTGAGTAAGTTGTTTGCTTCTCTGAGCAAGGAGTCGTTTGCGGAAGTAATGCGGTGATCACTTTCATGGTCTCACAGTGGACCCTCGCAGGGGTTCCCTTTAGCGGAGACGCACTGTTCTATAAGCTAAAATCAGCTTTCCGCAACATTTTGGTCCAAAAAAAACACAAGTATAGACGAAACCGCGTTATGACACGAGAATTGATTCCCGCCCCTTGGGTAGGGGTCTGTGTCTTTGATTTTGATTTATGCAAATGAGGCACTTTTCATGAGAAACACTTGCCTGGATGGCTTGACTCCGCTTCAGTGACCGCGATGAAAATTCTTGTTGTAGGAAAAGGGGGGCGTGAGCACGCATTAATTACCGCATTAAAAGAATCACCTGTGGATACAGAGCTATATTGCTTCCCCGGTAGTGACGCTATCGAGCCCTTGGCAAAGGGGGTGAATGTCGACGGTTTGGAAAGCCTGATCGACTGGATGAGTGCTCATCAAATTGATCTTTGTGTAGCAGGGGAGGAAAGTTACCTCGTCAAGGGGGAGGGCCTGGCCAATCTTTGTGAAAAGGCAGGAATACCGTGCTGGGGTCCCCACAAAGAATCAGCCCAACTGGAGGCCAGTAAGGAATTTGCCAAAGAGTTCATGCTGCGTCATGGTATTCCAACCGGGGCAGCTGTTGGCTGTGCCGACATCGAGGAAGCAAGAGCCGCTATCAATGGAGTCTATCCTACGGTGTTGAAATTTGACGGTCTTGCCGCAGGAAAGGGTGTTGCAGTTTGTGCTGACGAGGCAAGTGCGGAGGAGTTTCTCAATGAGGTGCTCGAAGAGCGTAAATTCGGAGCGGGTCGACTTTTGGTGGAGGAGTGTCTCGTTGGACCCGAGGTGTCCATCTTTGCAGCAGTTTGTGATGATGAGTATCTGATATTTACTCCTGCACGAGATTATAAGCGTATTGGGGACAATGATGAAGGCCCTAATACGGGTGGCATGGGAGCGGTAGCAAGTAGGCAGCTCATCGATGCCGGGGCGCTTGCTCTCATTGAGGAAACAATCGTCAAGCCTACTGTGGATGGCTTGATTAAGGATGGCTTGCCTTATCGGGGTTATCTTTATTTTGGGTTAATGATGACTGCGAATGGTCCCAAAATCATTGAGTATAACTGTCGCTTCGGCGATCCCGAGTGCCAGGCTGTGATGCCTCTGGTCAAAGGGGATATCGCCACTTTTTGTCTGGAGGCAGCAAAGGGTACGATGAGACCTGATCTGCTCTCATTCGACGAGGGCTGGAGCGTGTGCCTGATTCTTGCAAGTGCCGGATACCCTGAGAGTTCTCGCAGCGGGGACGTGATAACCGGTCTTGATGAGGTCCAGAATGCCCGTGTGTATCATGCTGGTACGAAGCGTAACGCTGCTGGCCAGTGGGAAACCAATGGGGGACGTGTGCTGGCGGCTGTAGCCGGAGGTCAAGACCGGCTTAGTGCGGTTGAAGCCGCTTATGCGGAGTTGGCTAAAATCAACTTTGATGGTGCACAACAACGTTCTGACATAGGGCGTATGCACTTCTAGGTGTCGGGTTTATCCTTGGATGAAGACTGCTGGTATGCAGGCCGCATGCGGGCTCTTGTCGGCAGCTTGTGGGCAAAGAGTACGCAGAAAAAGGGAGACAACGCGAGGTTGTGTCCCTTTTTGTG
>JBDQHQ010000260.1:0-3177 GCA_040264795.1 Akkermansiaceae bacterium
GAATAGGGTATCACCTGTTTTTCATCTCAGCTTCATCATAGATTCACACTAGCATGTGAGCTTCATGCATTGATAACAAGCAACCATCATGAAACACATCACAACACTCCTCGCACTATCGATCAGCCTGCTGACCTTATCTTGTAACAAAGATTCTCGACAGGCATCCTCACAAGATGAGGCACGCTCCAACGGCTCTGAACAAAGCCCTGACTTCAGTAGCGCCAGACCGGCAAAAACCAACTCCAAGCATAGCGGAGAAATCGACATCGAAAAGCGCAAGAAAGAACACCATAAAGCCATGAAACAAGCCGTATTGGATCATTTGGGCAAAGATGAGAAAGTCGGCAAAGAAGCGTTAGATAAAGCCATGCAAAAGTGGCTCAATGATCCCGTGCTCTATGGAGAACGTAGATACGCCACAGCGGACCAGGCAAAGGACAAGCAAATCAGCTACCACCTTCCCCAAAAAGCAACCCAGATCCAATTAGTCAAACAGCCCAATGGTCACTGCGCCCTCTACAAAATATCCGAACAATACCTCAAAGACCACATGGTCATGGTCTGGGAGCGCTACCGTGAGGAATACGTCAAGCTCGGCGGCAAACGCTGGATCAAGCACTCAGACACGGATGTCGAGGGCAGCCTCATGGGGCGTGAGGCCGGCACCCTGCAATACATCGGCCCGGACGACCTGGGTGAACCATGGAACAGAAACTACATCGTGGATGGAGCAAAGATCCGGCAGGTCAGAGTGCCTCAGGCCGTCATCGACTCCGGCTGGAAAACCCTGGGCAATGTCATGGAATACCAAGGACCTTACCGCACCAATGGCGGCAGCTCGACCTACTACTATGATCGAGACAGTGGCTACGCCTTCCATGACGTTGGATATTGGTAAGCCACAAAGCTCCCCCAGCCATCATGCCTCCCGCACCCACTCTTTACGGCATTGATGGCTGCCCCGCAGGGTGGCTCGTCCTGAGCCAGCCACAGGGTGACATTCAAGCTGCCCCCATCAGTGCCAGCATCTACCCTACCCTCGACCAGCTCGCCCCCCTATTAGAGTCGGATCACATCGTCGCCATCGACATGCCCATCGGCATGCCTGAGCCAGACCACTACCCTCGCACCTGCGATACCACTGCCAGGCAGGCACTCGGCTCTAGAGCCTGCTGCGTATTCTCAGCCCCCTGCCGAGGCGTGCTAGAGCACCTCAATGATTACCCAGCTGCATCCACGTGGCATCGGAGCGCTACTGGCAAAGCCATCTCCCGCCAGGCATTCAATATTCTAGCTAAGATCGACGAGCTCAACACCTTCCTCAGCCGCCAGACTGGCATCATCGCCTCGTTTCATGAAGTCCACCCTGAGCTCAGCTTCGCCCATATGAATGCCAGCTCAGGTAAAGCCTCCCCCATCCTTGCCAAGAAATCCTCTCCTGAAGGAGCGCAAGCCCGCGCCACCCTCATTGAACAAGCCTTCCCTCAGAGCCCTCCCCTGCGCGAGCTCATCCAAGGTCTCCAACCAAGCCTTGGCCCCAAGACCAAGCACGGCAAAACCCGCTGGGCACTCAATGACCTCTACGACGCCTTCGCCGCCCTCTGGTCCGCACACAGAATCAGCACTCACACCGCCCAGAGCTTCCCCTCAGAACACGCCAGCAAAGCCCCAATAGACCAAACCGGCAAAACCATGCGCATCCAGGCATAGAAAACCAACCACCGACGTTGATACTCGCCGGCTCACGGCTCGCACTACTTCGCAGCACGGTTACTTCGCTCCCTGCCCATCTCGTTCCACTCGGTTGTCGGGGTGCCTGCGGTAGAAGCACAAACCAAGAACAGCCACGCAGCGGCTTACCTCAACTTGATTGGCAAATAAAGCTAAGCAGCACAACGAGACCCTTCCCCACTCATCAGTGCTACCTGTCCACACTGAACCATAAAATTGGCACGCTACCTGCTACCGTTAGAGATGATGGATAATGTATTTTGACCTTTCATGGGTTAATCACAATGTGAGGCTCCCTTATGTGTGGTGGGAGCCTCACAGTTACCCACACCAAGCCATAACCTACCCTTGGCGCGCCCAGCAAAACCCTCAACTTCACCTGCCACGCAGCGGCTTAGCTCAACTACCGCGCAGCGGACAACCAGAGTGCCACCATATTGATCATGCTTGACAACGACATGAGTGGCAGCTTGCCTTGTACTCATCAATCATGGAGAAAGGTGCAAAAAAGACATGGTGGATATTTTTGCTCCTGGCGCTAGTCACCTTGGGTGTTTATTTACCATCCGTTCAATTTGGTTATGTTGATTACGATGACCCTGCCTACATCAGTGGCAACCCCTACGTAAATCAAGGGCTCACTGCGGACTCTGTGCGTTGGGCGTGGACCTATGCAGCATCAGCAGAACAGATCAAGGAGGGCCTCTATGAGGGAGTCACCAACCTGTGGCACCCTTTGAGCTGGATGTCGCACATGCTTGATGCCGACATCTGGGGAATGGATTCACCCGGCGGGCATCATTTGACCAGCGTGTTACTGCATCTGGCCAGTGTTCTGCTTGTTTATCTGGTTTTTGCGCGCTTGTTTGGCTCCCAGTGGGTTGGCCTGTTCACCGCCTTGTTATTTGCGGTGCATCCCTTGCATGTAGAGCCGGTGGCTTGGTTATCTGCCCGCAAGGATCAGCTCAGCTGCCTGTTCATGTTCAGCTCACTGTATGCATACCTGAGAATACCTGCTCAAGCGCGGCGAGGTATCGACTGGTGGAAAGCTGGCTCCGTCTTGTTATACGCTGCGGCCTTATGCTCAAAGCCCAGTGTTGTGGTCATGCCGGCCTTGTTACTGCTGATTGATTACAAGCGTGGTGATCTCAAGCTGGCAGAGGGCAGAAGTTTCAGCTCCCTGTACAACACCGGGTTGGAGATCATACGCACCAAATGGCTGTGGGTCCTACCGGCGGTGCTGGCAGCGGTGCTGACCTTTGCCACACAGTCAGGGGGATCACACGCCTTCTGGATTGAACAATCAAGTATCTCTGGCCGGCTCCAGCTCTTTGCCCCGGCCACATGGTATTACTTATTACGCAGCTTCTTCCCCATAGATTTATCCTTTCACTACCCTCGCCCTGCTTGGGTGATGCAGCCTTGGCTCATCGTGACCAGTGC
>JBDQHQ010000261.1:0-3177 GCA_040264795.1 Akkermansiaceae bacterium
GACAACTATGTCATCACCTCGGCGGTGGGACACCTGGTGGAGCTTAAGATGCCTCAGGGACCTATGGGTAAAAACGGCAAGCCCCGTAACCTGCCATGGAACTTTGATGTTCTTCCCGCCATACCTGCAAGATTCGAGCTCCAGCCCATCGAGCAGTCCGAGACACGCCTCAAGCAAGTCTTGCGCCTATGCCGCCGCAAGGATGTAGACACCATTGTCAATGCCTGTGACGCCGGCCGTGAGGGCGAGCTGATCTTCCGCTACATCCTCGAACTGGGCAACATTGACAAACCCGTCAAACGCCTCTGGATGCAGTCCATGACCCAGGGCGCTATCCTTGATGCATGGAGTCACCTCCGAAGTGATGAGGAAATGCAAGACCTTGCCGATGCCGCCAAATGCCGCTCCGAGTCAGACTGGTTGGTGGGCTTGAACTCCACCCGGGCCCTGACCTGCTTCCGCTCACGCCACGGAGGATTCAATATCACCGCCGCCGGCCGCGTCCAGACACCCACCCTGGCGATCCTCGCCAAGCGCGAGATGGAAATACGCGAGTTTGTCCCGGAAGCCTACTCGGAAGTCCATGCCGAGTTCTCCGTGGAAAAAGGTGATTACGCCGGGCGTTGGATCAATGAGGCGTGGAAGCGTGATCCGCAATTCCCGCACTCCCGGGCTGAGCGCATCTGGAAAAAAGAAGACGCTGAGGCTATCCGCACCCGCTGTGAAGGCAAGACCGGCACGGTTACCGAGGAGCAGAAACCCACCAAACAAGCCTCACCGCAGCTTTACGATCTCACCACCCTACAACGTGAGGCTTCCTCACGCTATGGCTTCTCAGCCAAGCGCACCCTGCAAGTGGCCCAAGCCCTCTACGAGAAATATAAAATGCTCACCTACCCGCGGACAGACTCCCGCTATCTGCCAGAGGACTACCTCGGTCAGGTTCACAGCACGGTTGGCTCGATCGCTGAGCAAGGTGGGGAACTTGGCAAGCATGCCAAGCATGCGGTTGATGAAAAACTCATTGTCCCCAGCAAACGGGTTTTCAATAACGCTAAAATTTCCGACCACTTCGCCATTATTCCTACAGGTCGCTTTGTCAAACTCGATGAAGCTGCCGCCAAGATCTTCGAGCTCGTCACCAAACGTTTCCTCGCTGTCTTCTATCCGCACGCTGAGTTTCTCAATACCCGCCGCATTACCCGCATTAGCCACCCAGATGCTACCGATGCCTTTCTGACCACCGGTAAGATCCTCGTCAAACCCGGCTGGCTTGCTGTCTACGGCCGCGAGCCGGGAGTAGCGGCGGGCAAGGATGATCTCTGCTCGGTATCCGAGGGTGAGTCCGCCCAAGTCACCGACATTGAAGTCAAAGACGATGAGACCAAACCACCAGCGCGTTTTAACGAAGCCACCTTGCTCTCTGCCATGGAGGGCGCGGGCAAACTGATCGATGATGAGGAACTGCGCGAGGCCATGTCAGAACGCGGTCTCGGAACACCCGCCACCCGTGCTGCCACTATCGAAGGGCTCTTGCGCCAGAAATATATCGAGCGTGACGGACGCGAGCTCCATGTCACCCGCAGGGGCCTGAGGCTCATTGAAATCACCCACGAACTCGGCATCCAGGCCCTCGCATCCCCATCCATGACCGGTGACTGGGAGAGCAAACTTCGCCAGATGGAACACGGCGAGCTCAGCCGTGACGAATTCATGGGCGGCATCATTCATTTCACCGAGGACATTGTGAACCGGGCAAAGACCTATACCGCTGAGCTCAAAAACAAAGTGTTCCCTGATCTGGTCGCCACTTGTCCCAACTGCCAGGCTGACAAACTCAAAACCACCGATGCCACCTACGAGTGTTACAACCCGGAGTGTGATTTCAGAATGAACAAGTATATCGCCTCCAGACTCATCAATGAGGAAGAGGCACGCGATTTACTGGAGAAAAAATTCATCGGCCCTCTGGAAGACTTTAAATCCCGCTTTAACAGACCCTTTGAGGCTGCCCTTGAGCTCAAGCAGGAAGTCAGTAAGACTGGCAAGTTGGGTAAATGGAAGGTCGGCTTTGTCTTTGATGACGGAGAAAACGAGCGTGATGAGCTCACCGATGACCAGATCATCGCTACTGTGACCACCCCCAAAGGCATGGAGGTAAAAATCTATGAGGCCAGCAAAGCGTGGTATGTTCCGGCCATCACCAACAAGGACAATCCCGAGGGCATTCGCATCTCACGCACGATTCTTCAGTGCGAGATTCCTCAGGAACAAGGCATCCAACTCATTGAGAAGGGTAAAACCAATCTTCTGCCGGGCTTTGTCTCAAAACGCACCAAACGTGCATTCTCCGCCTACCTCACCTTTGACTATGACACTGGCAAGGTAGCCTTTGAGTTTGAGCCCCGCAAGGCTGGCAAAAAGGCCGGGAAAAAAGTAGCCGCTAAAAAGGCAGGCAAAAAGAAGTAAGCGGCCTAGCCGCTCACTGACTTGTAGAAAGCGAAGTTTTCCTTTTCCAGAGTGGCCGCATCAGGCACCGGATAGAAAATCATCTCACCCTCATAGCCTCCGCTGGCAATCCAGAAGCCATTGCGTAACCTGAGGAAAGAGAGCTTGTCGATCGCCGAGTCGAGGCTGACCCCTTTGGTTCTCTTGTTAGGGTTTCCCTTGATCTCAATAATCTGGTCACGCAACTTGTGCGGATGCACATTGGGCAACGGACTATGGTGAAACGGATTCGCCTCAATCTGCTTGAGAAACTCATCTATATTCAGATCAATTTGGGTAAATACCACCTTGGGCGCTCCTTTGGGCTGATCGGGATCCGTAATATATTCGCCAAATTCGGGAGGTGTCATGTGGGACAGCACCACTGCACTGAACGGACAAATTTCCTGGAAAGTGCGGATGTACCCTGACTCGTGATGCCGCTCGTACGGTGCCCGCTCCAGTGACAAGACTTCACCCTCCACCGAGGTCACGTAAAGATTCTTGAAGGCGGAAAGATCAATGTGCTCCAGCACACGATAAGTGGCAATAAACTTGGTTCTTTTGGGGGTTCCGTCAGGTGCAGGCTTCACCTCCTTGAGCAACTCATCGATCGCAAAAAATTCATGCCGGTAGGTGTTATCGATTTCTGCAAAAATCACCGTGCCATTATAAAACCGCGAACTACCC
>JBDQHQ010000262.1:0-3157 GCA_040264795.1 Akkermansiaceae bacterium
ATGTGTCACTTGCCAGCTCTGTGGGTTTGGATATGATCGTCTTCTCTGTGGGCATGACTTCGAAATATTTCGAGCCATTGCGTAGGCGATTGATGAGTTCATCAACCTCTTTATGACCGTCTTTTTCACGCCAAAACCCTCTAATCTTGATGGCATTTATCATTGGCAAATCTTGTCCGCTGGCATTCCCAGGGCGTCCAGCCACCGGGTCTGATGTTGATGAATCATTGGAAATCTGGTTGAGGGCAGACTTACCGATCTCATTATTAGCAAAGTCACTGCTGATGATGGATTCTGCCAAATCATAGGCATTATCCTCTGAGGATTCATCATCCTCATTGATTTCAAAGCCAACAACGGGGTCAAAATCAACCAACCATACCTTGTCACTTTTAAAATAAGTAGCGAGGTCATCGAGGATATGGATCCACTCTGTGCGGGCATGCTGTTCCTTAATAAACTGATTGGCGATGAGGTTCAGTTCGTCCTCTTTTTCAGCAAGTTTAAGCAAGGGTCTGGCATACCGGTTCCTCGTATTAACTTCCTTGGTAACTTTTTTGAGGGCCACTTCAGAGAGCCCTTTGCGATCAATATTTGACCATGACCAAAGGCCCCATCCGGCAATGAGTGCAATGGACGCACTGACCAACCATGGCTTGCGCCGTTTGACATCGCGCACTTTTTGAACCTCGGCCGGCACCAAATCAATATGAAGCGATGTCTCCCCCTCTGCTCGCAGTGCCAGCCCAACCAATTCACCCAACATGTGAGCCTCTGCGCTTATTTTGGCAACGTCTAAGTCGGCTGCAACAGAGACATTTTTCAAAGGGTTGAACATCTCAACCGGCAGGCGAAGTTTTTCCTCAAAGAATTTGTCGATGTAGGGCAAATTGGCACCCCCTCCGGATAGTAAGATTTGTTTGGGGGCGCGACCACCATGCTGACTTCGAAAATAATTTGTTGTTCTGGCAATTTCTGCAGGCAGCTTGCTCAGCGCATTACGAATGACTGTGGCCAGAGCCGCTGAATTCTCACTCAGCTGGGACGTGTGCGCCGTGTTCAAGGCAACAAGCCCGTTGTTGCACTTTTGGGCCTCGGCTTCGGAGAAGCTGATGCCGTATTCCTTGCAAATCGCCGAAGTGACTGAGGCTCCACCAACGGCCACGCTGCGCGTGAACATTCTTTTTCCTTCAAGATAAATCAGGTTACAGGTTTTGGCTCCAATATCGATGAGCAGTGTGGTGCCTTCCAATTCAGGGTAATTGTAGCAAAGCGAATTGAAAAGTGACATCGGTGACGCATCAACATCGATGGTTCTCAAGCCTGTCTCCATGACAACTTCATTTATGTCATTCAAGGAATCACCCTTGATAGCAACCAAAGCTACTTCCTTGTCAGCAGAATCACCGTCCAGCAGCTGCCAGTCCCATATCACCTCCTCAATAGGAAATGGCACATGCTGTTGCGCCTCAAATTCAACAAGTTGCTGAATGTTATCGTCTTCAATGGGGGGCAACTTAATAAAACGGGTGAAGACGGATTGGCCGGAAATGGAATAACGCAGCCCAGAAGTCTTGTTGACCTTGAGCCGGTCCATGAGCTCGGAGATTGCCACCCTAATCTGGGGTAGTCGGGCCATCTCCGCAGCAGGATCAGCGAGGATTGATGTAGCATCGTATTTCTTGAGGTTGAGCCGCCCGGACTTGGATACCTCGAATGCTGCCATCGCTATGCGCTGGGAACCAATGTTGAGTGTGAGTATTTCTTTTGGCTTAGCCATATTTAGGGAAGGTGGCGGTGTAGTTTCAATCTACACTGACAATCTATATACGTGTAATAAATTAACAAGTGTGATTTTACCGGCGTTCCTCAATCTCCGCGTAGCGGTCCCACCAGAAAAATTTGAAAGGGGTTTCGTTCTTGTTGCGCAAAGGAATTTTGTTGTAGCGAGGCAATTCATCCCACCATTTGCCTTTTGATTTGGGAAGAGTGCTGAACATTCCGGAATTTTTATAGGGCGTCACTCCGTTTACAGTTATCTCACCTGCTGCTCCCATGATCAGACCCTCGGTGGCTCTGTCTCTGCCACTCATGCGCATGACCGCAGAGGGCGACAAATAAACCGAGATATAGACATCCTCATTCAGGGGAACATTGACATAGTCAACCTCTTTTTCAATGACCCGCGGCCTTGTCGCTCCGTTCTCGGTAACATCCAAACCAACAAACCACCTCACACTGACCCGGTCAGCGAAGGTCTCTTTTTTGTCGCTAGCCTCAATCTTGATTTTAACCTCAACCTCAAGCCATTCCTTCTGTTTGAATTTCTTCAGGGTTGTTTTGCCGTCCACGTCAGGGGAAAGCAGGCCATCAAACGTGGGTTTATCAATTTCCACTTTGTATTGTTGAGCTATCGAAAGCGATGATGCTGCAAGGAGCGCTGTCAATATCAGTGCGGTTGTTTTGGGAGGGAATACTGATTTCATAGATGAATTGCGTTGGATTATAATAGCTGTTTAAATCATCACTTGACCAGCAGAAATGACAAAAGATTATATATTTTATCGCTAACCTAAGCACATCTTCCATCGCTTTTTGCAGAACGCAAACTACAAACTTGAGTTCTTGCACATCTCGCTTGTGCATTCCCCGCCAGTATGATTTGTAAAACACCGACATGGCCAAGCCTCAAAAAACAGCGATTCAACCTACGCGCGCAGATGACTTTCCGGAATGGTATCAACAAGTCGTAAAAGCAGCCGACTTGGCTGAAAATTCAGAAACCAGAGGGTGCATGGTGATCAAGCCATGGGGCTACGGAATATGGGAGCTCATTCAGCAACAACTGGACAGCCGCTTCAAGGCGACTGGGCACCAGAATGCGTATTTCCCCCTACTCATTCCGCTCTCCTATCTTGAAAAAGAGGCTGAACACGCGGAGGGCTTTGCCACCGAGTGCGCTGTAGTCACCCACCACAGGCTCGAGGCGCAAAAAGGCGAGGATGGCAAAACAAAGATGATTCCTACCGGAGAGCTCACCGAGCCTTATGTGATTCGCCCGACTTCGGAAACCATCATTGGCGCGGCTTTCTCACGCTGGATTGAATCCTACAGGGATCTGCCCTTGCTGATCAACCAATGGGCCAATGTCATGCGC
>JBDQHQ010000263.1:0-3156 GCA_040264795.1 Akkermansiaceae bacterium
ATCGGCACACACTTGATTCATGAGGTCACCAGTCCACAGGCGTTTGGGATGCTGCGTGACTTGGGGTTGAAGGTGAAGTTCCCCAGCCGCACGTTTGCGACGGTGGATCACATTGTGCCCACTGACAACCAGCAGCGCCCGTTTGCCGACCCTTTAGCCGATGCCATGATCACCGAGTTGCGCAAGAATGCCGATGAATTTGGCATTACCTATTTTGATTTGGCTTCAGGAATGCAAGGTATCGTCCATGTCGTAGGACCTGAGCAGGGTATTACCCAGCCCGGAACCACCATTGCGTGTGGTGACTCCCATACAGCAACTCATGGTGCCTTTGGTGCGATTGCCTTTGGTATAGGTACCACCCAAGTGCGTGATGTTCTGGCAACCCAGACGATCGCCATGGAGAAGCTCAAAGTGCGGCGCATCAACGTGGATGGAGAGCTCATGCCCGGAGTGTATGCGAAAGACGTTGCCTTGCACATCATCAGGCTTCTGGGTGCCAATGGTGGCATTGGCTATGCCTATGAATACGGCGGCAGTACTTTTGACGGCTTCACCATGGAGGAACGCATGACCGTGTGTAACATGTCCATTGAGGGTGGTGCCCGCTGTGGTTACGTGAATCCTGATGAGACAACCTTTGAATTTCTTAAAAACCGACCCTACTCACCCAAGGATAACGAGTGGGATGAAGCGCTGGAGCGCTGGAAGTCTTACGCATCCGATGCAGATGCTCAATACGACGACATCGTCAACATCAAGGCAGAGGATATCGAGCCAACGGTGACATGGGGAATTTCTCCTGATCAAGGGGTGGCGATTTCCGAGTCCATTCCAAGCCCCGACCAAGCTGCGAGTCCTGCGGAACGTGCCAGCATTGAGGAGGCTCTGGAATACATGCAGCTTCCGGCAGGAGCACCTGTGAAGGGCACACATATCGATGTCGCTTTCATCGGGTCATGCACGAACGGTCGTATTTCTGATTTCCGTGAGGTGGCTCACTATCTCAAGGGGCGCAAGGTCGCAGCCGGGGTCAAGGCTCTGGCAGTTCCGGGATCGCAAATTACCGCGACGATTTGCAAAAAAGAGGGGCTGGACAAAATCTTCACCGACGCCGGATTCGAATGGCGCGAGGCCGGATGTTCGATGTGCCTTGCCATGAACCCTGACAAACTCCAGGGGGATCAGCTTTGCGCATCATCCTCCAACCGGAACTTCAAGGGGCGTCAAGGTAGCCCTACCGGCCGTACTGTTTTGATGAGTCCGGTAATGGTTGCTGCCGCTGCCATCGAGGGCGAGATTGCAGATGCACGGGAAGTTTTCTCCGTAGTGCCTGTAGCCTGAAGTCAGCCAGATCATGAAATCGATAACCGCAATCGCCACATGGTGCATCGCTCTGCTAGCAAGCACAGCTTTGGCCAAGGAGCATGCTGGTATTGACCTCGCAGGAGTAAAGCATCCTGTGAAGCCCATGTTGTGGAAAGTCGAGGGTAAGGGCTTGGAGCAGCCAAGCTATTTATTCGGCACGATTCATCTGGCAGATAAACGCCTGACCACACTTCACCCCGCAGCCCAAGAGGCATTCGACCAGGCGGGTGCTGTCTATACGGAGGTGGATCTGTCTGTTGCCAGCCAGATGAAAATGGTGGGTTTGTTCATGCGTAAGGGAAAAAAGACACTTCAGCAATTAGTCGGGGATGACTTATACGCGGGGGTGAATGATGAACTCAAAACCATCAACCCGGCTTTGGATGCCAAGCCCTTCGATCAATTCAAGGTGTGGGCCATTGGGGTTATGCTTCCCGTTATGAAAGAGCAGCTCTCCGGGGCCCTGCCACTTGATGTACAACTCTGGAACCGTGCTACCAAGGCTGGAAAGAAAACGGGGGCCTTGGAGAAGATGGATGAGCAGGTGGGTAAACTTGACCAACTCACCATGGATGAGCAGATCCATTTGCTCGATGTCACTCTCAAGTTTCTCAAGAAAGCCCGTGAGCAGGGAATCGATCCCTACCAAGAGCTTGTCGACGCGTATCTGACAGGGGACACCGGAGCTGTTGAGGAGATCTACAATCAGGATTCCTATTTGGGTATTAAAATGGATCCTAAAATGCTCAAAAAGTTTTATCGTCTCATGCTTGATGAGCGCAATGTCAACATCGTGGATTCAATCCTCAAGGCATTTGCAAAGAATAAAAACCAGAGCTCCTTTTTTGCAGCCGGTGCTGCACATTATATCGGTGACACCTCTGTCATCAAACTCCTCGAAGATGCGGGTTACAAGATCACGCGCATGTAAATTCAAAAGAATCCTAACCATCATGTCTATTCCATCCATCACTCAAGTTTCGGGTTCCGCCGTGTATATTCCAGGTGCGGATATCGATACCGATCGTATTATTCCGGCACGTTATTTGCGCTGTGTGACCTTTGACGATCTTGCCGAGGGTCTGTTCCGTGATGTGCGCACAGACCCCAATGGCAATGATCTTCATCATCCCCTCGATGATCCTCGCTTTGAGGGTGCCAGCATAATGCTTTCAGGCCCTAATTTTGGTTGTGGATCATCCCGTGAGCACGCGCCACAGGCCATCCGCCGTGCCGGCTTTGACGCGATCATTGCGGAGAGTTTTGCTGAGATTTTCTTTGGTAACTCGACTGGGCTTGGCATGCCATGTGTCTGCGCACCTGCATCAGATATTGAGGCTCTCGCCGAGGCTGTTGAGCAAGAGCCCAAGCTGGCCATCAAGATTGATCTTGAGTCAATGACGGTGAGCTACGGAGACCAGAGCTTTGCAGTAACGATGCCGGATTCAGCGCGTGAGGCGCTGATGTCAGCGCGCTGGGATCCTATTCAGGAACTGCTCGATAATGGCGAAGCCATTCAATCACGTGCCGAGGCCTTGCCTTACGTTTAGTGTGCGGGAGTGGCTCGACCTGGCCACGTAAAAGATCGCCATGATCAGCCGGCTGGTGTAGGCTGCGATTATGCCACGTAAAGCTGAGCCTGTCTGCCATTCACCGGAGGCCATTCGGAAGCGTCTCAATGATCAGCCCAACCAGAGCTACCTGAAGGATTTTATCTACGGAGCGATCGATGGTGCGGTGACTACCTTTGCCGTGGTGGCCTCGGTTGCCGCGACCGGACTTTCCAGC
>JBDQHQ010000264.1:0-3156 GCA_040264795.1 Akkermansiaceae bacterium
CACCTGCTGGAACTAGGGCCGCTGCACGCCCCTCTTGGGGGCCGCCACTTGCAACAGACACCTTGCCATTCATAGGCTTATCAGAGGATGAAGCATCCTGCACAATGACAGGCTTTGTAACGTAGAGCCAACAGAGTATCGAAGACAGAATCAAACTTGTGATGAGTAGCCAATGATACGCCGCATCAATACGGCTAACGCGTGAATTAAACCTGTTACGTGACAACATCAGACCCTTTGATGAGCCCTCATCACTACCGCGCGAATTTTCGGGCACCTGCTTCACATCCAAAGACAAGTCTCTGGGTATTGGATTAAGTTGTTCTTTCATTGTGAATTTGAAGTCTGACCCTCAGCAGGCTCATTCTCATGAATGGCAAGTGCTCGACTGACGATCACTCGGTGCGAACGAGGCGGCATTTTAACCAAAGTGAAACTGTTACGGGTAATACTAATCTGACGGATCATCTCAGCGCTTGTGTTCAAGGCTTGAACACCGGCCACAAGATCGATCTCGCCGGATTTGCGAGCTACCCCGATTCCATCCGAACGATAAATTTGATAGGTAGTATAATTATCCTCACCAGCAACCCTGCAATAGAGCCGCAAGTCAATTCCGTCACTGTATACTTGGTAATTGAGCGGTGAGATGATTACCGGGTGAACGGCTCCGCGCTCTATTCTAATTTTTGAATTCAGCTGATAATCTCCAATGTGTCGAAAAGTCGCCGGTAGATCTGCAGGACGGCTTGATGCAGCGAGCGCATCAGCACAATGACAGCCTAAAGATAGCGCTATCAAAATCACCCCACTATAAAATATTGATTTCATCTCTGGTCTTTTTAACCCCATCTAACCACCAACATCCCAAAGTCCATCGTCTGCATCTCCGGACGGGTCGTAGTTATTACCATCACCACCTACCAAGATGGGAGGGCTCACGGTTACATCCACAGTAAGCACGCTGTCATCCAGCGCCTGCGCAGTCGGAAGCGCGGTGGAATTATCAGATAAATACGGAATAATTTTTTCCGCAGTGAGCGAGCTGACACTCTCTGTCGGATGCTCAGCCAAGTAAGTTCTTTGCGCATTGTAAACCATTCTTAAGACTCGGGAGGCTTCCGTGCCGAGCTTCCACTCCTTGTAGCCACCCAAGGCGAGCACAGACACACCTATCAAGGTCAACAACACCACGATAACTACCGTGACCTCGAGGATGGAAAAACCGGGTCTAAAACCTGGAATTCCGAACCGTTTATGTTGGTTGCCAATCATCGTTGAAATGCTAAAGCACAGTTTAACAGCTAAGCTTTTATTTAAAATGAAAAAAACCAAACTATTCCCCCTCACAGGGGATTAAGCGACAGCATGGAATCAGGCTTACAAGCCGGACTTCAGCTCCTCGATTGTCTCCTTGATAGTACCGACCAGCTCTTCGTTTTGAGACAGTTTGAAGATGCCATATGCTCCTGCACACACAAGAATCAGAATAAAGAATCTGGATATCCACATGTAGGTGAAGCTTTTGCCCTCGGGAGCAATACGCTGATTATACCAGTTTTCTCCCTCGACCACGTGAACAGCATGCATGATGTGCCCTTCTTTGAGTAACTTGATCACCTGCTGGGCGATTTCATTATCCTTTATTTTGATACAATGCCTGTAATCGCCGCCTTTGTTTTGCTCCAGTTCCTCAACGCTCGCACCGGATGGCAGCTTTCCTTCCGGCATCCTGAGAGTAAAAATATGCGTCTCATAAATAAAACGCTCCTTGAGCCAACGATCTAACTTTGTGAGTTGCATAGTTAATGATTCTAGGGAGCTTACATTGCGTCTTTCATCATTTGCGGCCCCATCATAAAGATGGGCATAAAGGTACCGATAAACACCGCAGCAATAAGAATCACCGCGATAATCATCACAACAAGGCTGATGAATTGACTAAAGTCATCCATCAGCTGCTCAGCATCTTCCTCAAACATGTCTGAGAGCATTTGTAACTGCGTATCCAATGATGCAGATCTCTCTCCAATGGCAAGCATATGAACTACCTGTGGGTCTACTGATGTGTATTTGGCAAAAGCAGAAGACAGCGGCAAACCAGACTTTTCGTATGCCTCGGCAGCCTTGTTGAGCTCATCGTAAAATGGAGTTGTTTTTACACTGTTAGCTCCAACACGCAAAGATTTTGCGAGGTTGATACCATTGGAATACAACAGACGAATCGTTGACAGTAGAGTCATCTGCCTGAGACTCATGATCATTGACCTGACAACACGGAATTTAGCCATGGCAAGGTTGATGATCATATTCTTCACGGCATTAGACTTCCAGACAGTAATTGCCGCTGCGATCAACAGCAACACCACCAAAGGCCAAATTTTTTGTACGACATGGCTTACCTGAAATGACAGCTTTACGAAGCCCTTGGCTTCCATTCCTGCCATCATTGTCTCCACCTGGGGAACAATCTTAACCTGTGATGCAATGAACGCGCCGATCAGAATCGGTATCACGATACAGGGCAACATGATTAGCTTCCGGATTTTTTTACGGAAATGCATCTCGCTTCTAATTCTTTTGCCAAGTTCCGCGAATGCTGTATCAAGCTGGCCCGTATCACCACCCGCTTGAATCAGACCAATAGTCATGTCATCAAATTTTTCAGACCTCTTGAAAGCAGAGTGAATGGGAACTCCTTTATTTACATCAGAATAAATCTGATTCAATGAATTCACCATGTCTTTATTAGGATGACCATGCGCGTAATACTTGACCGCATCCCCCGTACTGATCTGAGCTCGCAGCATGGAAGCCAAGGAGCGAAACATCTGAACGAGTTCTTTTCTTTTGAATGGCTTGTTACGCCTTGAGAAAAGGCTGGATTTAGGTTTTTCCTTGCCAGCCTGACCGCTGTCAACGTCCACTCCACTCCCCTCCATCGCTGATTCACTCATGATATGTGCTCTCTTTAGTCATCCGTACTCATGTCGATCATTTTACTGATCGCAGCCAGATCGGTCTTCCCCTCTCGCAGCAACTTCAAGCCACTGATTCTCAAATTAGGCAGAACGCCTTCTTCTTGGATTTGCAGCTCCAACTCATAGGGTGTGATTTCGCCCTTGGACAACATATCAGAAACCTTGGGTGTAATGG
>JBDQHQ010000265.1:0-3145 GCA_040264795.1 Akkermansiaceae bacterium
ATCGGCAACTTTGGAGGACAGTTTTTCGAGCCTCTGTAATAATTCCGGGTCTTTGGGGAACTCATCACGCAGCTCGGCAAGTGCTTCCCAGGCGGCAAAGTTGTTGCCACTGTCGGATGACACCTCAGCCAGGCGGATTGTGCCGTCGATGCGGGTAATGTTGCGCACGACCTGCTCGACCGCATCCTTACGGGTAATGTCATCCTTGACGACTGGTACGAATTCATAGCGGCGTTTGTAGATTTCCCGAAAATTATCTTCACTAAGTAGTCGGTCAAAATCGTTGAGGATCTCTCGGGCAACGTCACCTTTGGCAAGCAGGCGGTCGAGTTCCTCGTCCACTTCCGTGAGTTTCGGGTTAGTGGGCCATGTCTGGATCGCGTTTTTGAGTTCTTGCTCAAACTTGGCTTGGTCACCATTGAGTAGTGCCAACTTAGCAGCTCGAATATGACCGTCGGAAAGCCGCGTATAGGCTGCAATGGCGCCTTGGGCCTTGGTATAATCAAAATCACTTGCGCTTTTTTTGAGGGTATCCATCAAGGCTTTTGCCTGAACGTAATCTCTGACATCCATGGCTTTGATCAGGGCATTACCATCCCTTACATACTCCAAAACCTTGCGACGTTGATCGGCCGGTATTGTCTGCACGACCGGCAGAAACTCACCAATCGCATATGCTTCTGAGATACGCTTGGATGCGTGATGAAGCTCATTATGATTGAGATGATTGTTAAAGGCGGCAACGTAAGTCGATACTTTACGCATGGCCTCATTGGCTGCCGAATCCAAGCCAGTGACGGTGGGCTCGACGCCCAGACCTTCAACAAAGAATTTTGATACATCTGAATTTACCTTCAGCCTCATTTTGGAGTCTCCATCAGGAAAAATGAGAGTGTAAAAACGTGTGCCGATGACGACATGTTCGAACCGTCGTTGGATAAAGAGCTGGGCGAGTAGGGCCTGATATTGGACCTTGGCCTGCAGGCCATTGACTTCGCCTTTTGCCTGCTGAGCTTTTTTCAGCACATCGATTTCGAGAACACGTTTCTTCAACTGCTCCACTCGATATGAATCTGGTTTTTTACGTGCGTTGTTCCCATTATTACCACTAAGTGGCTGGCTGGTGGTAAGATTGCTTTTGCGAGAAAGGATGCCCACATTGTAGATAATGCGTTGTTTCTCTTTCTCAAGGTTGGCGATGTATTGCTTGGAATTGGTAATATTGCCTTTGGATAGCATCGCTGTGTAGATGGCATTGGAGAGTGAATCACAAATACGGCCATCACCCGGATAGGAGGCGGCACGCGGAAGCAGTTCAAAGCCGTTACGCAGCTTTTGAGATCTGGAGATGTTTTTGGTGTGGGGCGAGACCGCCTCAAGAATAGCGTCAATAGTTTCACGGTATTCAAGCGCAGCCTCCGAAGTGTTCGGTGAGTCTGCCAGAAAAGCATTAAATTGGCCGCCAAGGCGGTTATCACCGAGACTGAAAGTATGACCCATCAGCGTGATGGTTTCCTGCGTTGGGTCAATGAAAGGAATTTCATTGCCATAAACAGACTTCGCCTCCTTTTTTTGGGGGGAAGTGCTGGATTCGTTGCCACTGTCAGGAGCGGGTTTGCTGTCTACAGGTAGTTTCCCCGGGCTGTAAACTTGAGCGGTGAGGGGAAGAACCGTGACGATGAATAGAATGAAAAGTCTCATGAGATAGTGTATGCTAGCAAGAGTGGATGTTTTGTTTGGGTTTCATGTAAACTGGGGACATAGGCCACTGATTAATGCGCTTGGATGTCCAAGGCAACAGGCAGGCCCTCGCGGCTGACTTCGACTTTGAAGCTGTATTGCTGGCCTCGTTCCAGGTTGATCCTGTCTGCGCCAGGAGGCACGTGAACGGGGATCAGGCTTGTGGCAGAGCCCTCGGCCTCGGGTCTGACGCTGACTAGAAGGCCGCGATCACCTCTCAGGATCATTCTCTCCACAATTTTGCCAGTGATCCGGTATTCATTGCCACTTAAGCTCGTGCCACTCTCTTTGAGCTCGGCGACGGAGAGCTCATTGTGGCTTGAGAAATGCTCGGATTGCTTATTGAGGAAGAATTTACCGACAACGACAGCCGTGAACGCAGCGATGCCAACAAGGATATAGATGCTGAGCTGAGCCCGGCTTTTTGCGTTAGTGCGTGATCTTCGAGGCATATGATATATTACGGGATATTAGTGAGTGAAACGGATTGGGCAGGAGCGCAGATGATGTCAATCCCATTGATGTCGCCTGATGCCAATATAGGCGGCGATCAGACCAATGGCAATGTGGATGACCAGCAGATATTGGCATGCGTTTGCTGGCTCAAATGATGTCTCAGTAACTGCATCTATGGCGTTGCGATAACTTGGATCCATGGATTCGATACTGCCCGACCCAGCCCAATAGGCAGAGATAAATGGGCGGGTTAGGTACTCGATACTCTCCGGTAATGCGAGAATGGCTCCTGAGAGGGGTAATTGAAAGCCAACCAGATACACGGACAACAAAGACGACTGTTCCGCTGTTTTCATCAGCGATGAAATACCAAGACAAATGAAGGTCATGGAGGCATTGACGAGAATCAGAAAAACCGTGTGTTCCAGAAACCCGCTGTGACTACCTTCAGGAAATTTCCAGAATTGCTGAACAAAAATGGCCATCCAGAGAGACTGAATGAGAACGAGACTACCTAAATAAACAATCTTGCTTGCCAAGTATGCACCCGGATGGATGCCTCCGAATTTTTCTTTTTCGAGGATCAAACGTTCTCCTGCCACTTCACGTGCCGCATTGTTTGATCCCATGAGTGAGAGTAACACGACTTGAAACATGACGATGCCGGAGACGGCAGAACCCACGTTGAGATAGCTTTTTTCTACCATCGTGTGCTCTTGAATCTGCTGCAACACCCCCTCATGACGGTCGGAGAACCGCTTGATGTTCTCATTGCCACGTTCGTGAAATAGCGCCACAAGAATGGGAAAGCAGATGAGGATGGCGAGCTGGAGATAAACCTGCCCTCTGTTGCGTAAAAAAATCTTCCAACGGCGGGCCAGGAGAGTCGAAAACTGGCTGATCAATCCCGGGGTTTGGACGGTGCATGTTGTGGCAACAGGTGCTGTGC
>JBDQHQ010000266.1:0-3140 GCA_040264795.1 Akkermansiaceae bacterium
AGTGAGCGTCCTAAAAGACCTACAGGACTTACCGCATGTTCCTGCCCGTCGAGGCAATACTGGCGGATGAAATTATGCAGGTAAACATGATCACTTGGTATCGCCAGATCACGAGCGATGTCAGTGGCCTCAGTGAGATGCCCCTCATGGACTTCTTCCTCATCATCTGGCAAACGGTAGGTTCCACGGTTGTTAACCCCCAATATGTGCGCGCCTGTGACCGAGAGTAACACACTACTGATGTCGACATCACAGATATCCTCTGCCTGGAGTAATGCGTCTTTGAGGCCGGCTCTCGCCTGAGGATAGTCAGTAATCTCTCCTTTCCTCACCCCGGCGGTGCGAGTCTCGCCGACACCGAGAATCTTCACAGAACCATCCGGCTTGACTTCGCCCACTACCATGCAGGTTTTGGTAGTACCAATTTCGAGCCCTACGTGTATTTTTGATTTTGCCATTGGGTGATTAGATTTGTGATTAGGGAATATTTATCGGTCGGCTGGCAGACCTGGCTTGACGAGAACAGGCCCGTCATTGAGAGCAGCAGTTGCATTCTTAAATTCAACGGGAATATTTATTTCTGGAATCAAATTCATTTTTTTGATCTGACGATTCTTCATCAGACAATGCTCGCGAATACTGATGAAGTCATTGATCTGGCGTTGGTGGTCATGCATGCCAAAGACAGCACTCACCCCATCATTACAGATCACTGTCAATGAGTAATCGTTCGTCAGCTCAATTTGACGGGGTAGCCACTCCGCGCGAGCGCCTGCTTCGTTCGACAACTGGATGAGATCAAGCGTGATCATTAAATCCTGGCTGCCAGTCTTGAAGCCGTGTTGAAAATCTTCACCCTGAGCTTTATTCATGATGATGACTGGCAAATTTTTTGCCGATTCTAACTGAGTTTTTAGGCAAGGAAAAGTAAACCCATGCTCATCAATCAAAACTCCGCCGATTGCGCGATCAGAGAAGCCAAGAAAATCACATTTGATCCATGCTTTTGGAACACGCTCTGTGACTGTGATCTTAATTGTATCCGGAAGTCGTCTCTCAACTTCACATTTTTCAATTTCGGGAAGATTGCTTAAAATTTCTTGTACCCTGTTAACATTGACGGCGAATATCGTTTTGTGAAGATCAATAAGATCATTACCTTCTTCATCTTTCGCCAGCTCCGCGGCCCTCTTGGCATCCAAGGCGCCATGATTCAGTGCCCCATTTTCATCCACCACCTCAATGTTTCTCAACCTATATTTCTCATTACCTATGAAGAGATGCTCCACCCCTCGGTAAACACCATAAAAGACAAGCCCGAGCAAAAGCAGACAAATAAAGCATTTAACGCCTTTGACTAACCCACTCACGACCTGATGCATCACAATTCTCGGCGAGTTAACCTTGATGTGTAAACGCTGAAGGTCCCCCCCTTTGCGCACATTACGCCGCACGGGTGTTGTCTTTTTACGTGTTCTTGATTTGCTCATAATCTTAATTCTAGGTTCTATGGTTGAATGATA
Organism: Akkermansiaceae bacterium; assembly: GCA_040264795.1. GTDB lineage: Bacteria > Verrucomicrobiota > Verrucomicrobiia > Verrucomicrobiales > Akkermansiaceae > Oceaniferula. The sequence goes on from JBDQHQ010000266.1 coordinate 1,524, forward strand.
TGTCTGCGATTTTTTCACATAAATTTCCGAAGTCATAACCCGCTACTTGAGCCGCTTTAGGCAATAAGCTGCTGGCCGTCATTCCCGGAATCGTGTTCGCCTCGAGAACATAGGGTTTACCCTCTTTATCCAATAAAACATCGACGCGGGAATACACTTCAATTTCTAGCGCACTGTGTGCTGCAAGGGCTGCCTCTTGAACGGCTTTGGTAGTCGATTCATCGAGATCCGCGGGACAATAATAATCCGTGCCCCCATCATTATTGAGCCAAGGATATTTATTGCTCATATCATAAAAGCCACTCCGGGGTGCTATGTGAACAACCGGCAGTGCTACCCCATCAAGCACGCCCACAGTTAATTCCAAACCATCAACATATTGTTCGACCAGCACATCATCCCCGTATTTAGCTGCATCCTCCATCGCGGCCTGAGCCTCGGACTGGTCGTGCACGATGTGAACCCCCACACTGGATCCCTCCCTGGGTGGCTTGACAACATAAGGTGGTGACATGGAGGGAAGTTTGGCTCCAGCAGAACAATCCACTGTCTCCGAAGCCGGGGTTGGTACCCCATGGGCCACAAACACCTCCTTGCTGGCCACCTTGTCAAATGCCACCCTGCTACTCTGAGCACCTGCACCCGTATAGGGCATATTCATAGCCTCGAGAATTTCCTGCATTTCGCCGTCTTCACCAAAAGTGCCGTGAATGGTGTTAAAGCACAGGCCCGTTCCCTCGGGAAGCTCGAGCGAGTGGCCGGTTACATCCACGGCAACAACATTTAAACCCTGCCCCTTGAGGGCCTCCAGGACAGCTCGCCCAGATGCCAACGACACCTCACGTTCGGAGCCGGGGCCGCCCATAAGAACAGCGATGAGTATCTCTTTATCCATATGATGAAATTCCAGTTATGATTTGTGATTTAAAATGTATTCTCGTCTTCCCCGATGATTTGGACTTCGGTTTCCAGAGTGATATTGCGCTGTGACTTTGCCTCTCGCTTGATGTGATCAATTAAATCCAGCACCTCGGAGGAACTCGCCTTACCTCGGTTGACAATAAAGTTTCCGTGCTCGGTAGAGACCTGCGCTTTTCCCACGGTAGCCTCTTTGAGACCCAATTCATCCACCAACTTGCCCGCGGGTATTTCCTTAGGGTTTTTGAAAATACAACCCGCGCTTGCTGCCACAGGCTGTGAAGATCTCCTTTTTTGCTTAGACTCATGCATGCGTTTTTCGATGACCTCGGCACTGGCAAACTCAGCTTGAAAGCTGGCCTGCAGAGCATAGTTACGGCGTAGCTCCGGCACGCTGCGATAGTGTGCTCTAATTTCATCGCATGAGCGTTCCCTGATCTTGCCATCCTCATCAAGGAAGGTAACACCAACAACCTGATCAAAGGTTTCTATCCCCATCGCTCCGGCGTTCATGCGCAAGCCACCGCCGACGTTACCCGGAATGCCCTCCATCCACTCCATGCCGGTCAAGCCATTGGAGGCAGCGACACTCGCCAATTTTTTGAACCTGGCTCCCACTCCCGCTATCATGACATCGCCCTCAACCCGAACCTCGGAAAAATCACCGCCAACAGGATGAATCACCACCCCGCGAATGCC
>JBDQHQ010000267.1:0-3128 GCA_040264795.1 Akkermansiaceae bacterium
ACTACATCTCTAATGACTTCCGAGAAGACCTCAAGGGCAGTGATGAGCCACTCCCATTGAGTGAAAAGTGGATCACCCAGCACTGGGAGGGAGTGAGGGATAAACAACGGATCGGCCTCGCGATTACTGATAACCCTGCGGGGCCATTTACTCGTCATCCAGTTCCCGTGGTAGAGCCCGATAATAAGCTCTTTAAGAACATCGCGGTAAACCCAGCCGTGCATTATAAGGACGGACGATACACCATGATCATGAAGGGAGACTCCATGAAGCATGAGGAGTATTACCGCATCCAGCTTGTAGGACATTCGAGCAAACCTGAAGGCCCCTTCACCTTCCAAAAAACACCTATCTACACCGAGACCCAATCCGAGGACGCTTGTATCTGGTATAACCAAAACACGAAGCAATATAACACCATCATCCACATCTTCGGTAACGCACTCGCTCGCCTCCAGTCAGACGATGGAATCACTTGGCGCAGAGCGTCTCCCTTCCTTTTCACTAAGAAGGAGTTCAAGATGGAGGACGGCAGTATCTGGAAGCCCACCAGAGTTGAGCGCCCTTTTGTGCTCACCGATGACCAAGGCACTCCCATCATGCTCTACCTCGCCGCCTGGGATCGAGAACGTTCCCTGAACGCCAACCTCGCCGTGCCGTTGAAAAGCGTGGACTAGAGCTTAGCTCTGAGATCCTATATCCAGCCTTCCTGATTCCCTCACCCCTTGCTCATCTATAAACAGCCACAAGCAAAACCAACCACATCACATGCCACACCTTCGACACAGAGCGCTTGTGCTCCACCCACTCATCGCGCTACTCGCCCTTGCTACAGGAAGCAGTCTGCATGCAGAGAGTCAGGCTCAAAAACCTAACTTCGTGATCTTGCTGGCAGATGACATCAGTGCAGACAGTATCGGTTGTTATGGTTCCCCCAATCCACACACGACACCTCATATCGACAAGCTGGCCGAGAGTGGCATCCGCTTTGAAAACATGTTTGTGTCTGAAGCGATGTGCGCCCCTGCCAGGGCGGAGCTTTATACCGGACTGATGCCGCAGAGAAATGGCACCTTCCGTAATCATAAGGCCTCTAATCCTGATGCCAAAAGTGTGGTTCATTATCTCAATGACCTCGGCTACCGTGTTGGCCTTGCAGGCAAAAAGCACATCAGCCCCATGAAGGTCTATCCCTTTGAAAATATCGATGGGATCTGTGGTAAAGCCGCTGAAGCGAACCCCAAACCGGATGATTGGTCCGGGGTTGAAAAGTTTATCAAGCGTGACCCCAAGCAGCCCTTTTGCATCGTGATCGGCTCCATCCATGCCCACTCCCCATGGACCGTCGGGGATACCAGCCACTGGAAAGAAGAAGACGTAGTTCTGCCGCCCAATTTGGTAGACACGCCACAGACCAGATCCGCTTATTTGCATTATCTGGCCGAGGTCAGGGAGTTTGACCGACAGGTGGGCGATACTGTCAGGGTGTTAAAAGAGACCAAGCAGTTAGATAATACCGTCATTATCGTGCTGGATGAAAATGGAGCCGGGATGCCAGGCGGGAAATGGACGGTCTTTGATTGGGGTGTCCGCTCCGCCTGTGTCATCAAATGCCCCGATAGCTGGAAAGCGAACTTTGAGACGGATGCGATCGCCCAATACTGTGATATCGTGCCAACCTTGGTCGACGCGGCAGGTGGGAATCCATCCCTTGATCTGGATGGCAAGAGTTTACTTCCTCTGATCAAGGGCGAGACCAAAACCCATCGCGAGCGGGCTTATTTCCTCTTTAACAACCGCGTAAAAGAGGGCAAGCCGGACACCCATTTCAGCATCAGGGCGGTAACAGACGGGCAGTATAAATTCATTTGGAACCTCACCCCGGAGAACCTTTACAGTGTGAACATCACCACCTGCGATTTGACTGGCGAAGCCAGAAAAACTGATTTTGGCCTGATCTATCCCTCCATGATTGATCGCATGAAGACCGACAAACATGCCAAGGCGATGGTCAACCGACTGCGGTTCAGACCGCAGTATCAACTCTACAACCTCAAAGAAGACCCCTACGAACTCAACAACCTGGCGGAAAATCCTGAATATTCAGACCAGATCAAAAAGTTCAAAGCAGACATCGAAGCATGGATGAAACAGCAGGGGGATGACGGCCATCTGGATCCTGAAGGCATGCAAGTCATCAAGTATCAGGGGTATTCATTTCCCTACCCTAAAAAAGGGTCAAAGAAATCGGTAAGGTAATCCTGATCGCCACTCTCAAAACACCCACTGAGCAATAAGCACCAAACCAGCTGGATTCACCATGCACCATATTCTTCCAACGATCACTCGTCGCCGCTTCATCTCTCGCACGCTCGCTTATGGAGCGACAGCAGTGCTGACATCCAGTGCCCTGGCCGCTGCAGACTCTGAAAAATCCGTGACCGTCCGTGTTGCTGCTTACAATGTTGAGTATGGCAAAAACACAAGCCCTGAACAGGTTGGCAAGATGTTCAAACCCTACAAGCTCGACATCATCGGGTTCAATGAAGTTCCGGACGGTGACTGGACGGCTCGCGTTGGCAAGGTGCTGGGCATGAAGCATTGCTATGTGGGCAAGATCTCATCGGCCAATCACAAGGATAAATACAAATCGATTCTCAGCAGGACACCCCTGCAAGGCACAGCCGAGCATGAAATGAGCCTGAAGCGTAAGCGCTGCTGGAATCCTGCCTCGGTGGTGAGTGCGGTGACCGAGGTTGATGGGGTTTCCATTGCATTTTACTCACTGCATATTTGCACATCGGGGAGCAATCACAAGACCGGCCATGCCTACCAACTGGCAAGCGAGATTTTACCCAAAGAGACGACCGACCGGGTGATTGTGGTTGGCGATTTTAACAACAACATGGGCGATGCTGCCATCAGCACAATCGAGACGGCTGGATACAAAGCAACATGGGAAGATCTCAAGATCGATACCTCCAAGGAGTATACCTACAACGCCCTGGATCCCAAAAAGAGTCTAGGTGTGATCGATCATATCCTCTATAACAGGGCTTCTGGCGCCAAGACTACCGATGGTGCCATCATCGAACTCAAGAAACCCTTGTCGGACCACAAGCCCGTCT
>JBDQHQ010000268.1:0-3114 GCA_040264795.1 Akkermansiaceae bacterium
AGAAAAGCATGCCTTCCACCTCGCAATTCTTGATGAGGCCCAGCACATCAAGAATTCAGACGCTAAGGTGGCCCAAGCCGCCTGCCGTTTGCAGGCCGTTCACCGCATTTGCCTTTCGGGCACCCCGGTGGAAAACCATCTTGGCGAGTTGTGGAGCCTGATGCAGTTCCTTCAGCCCGGCTGGCTGGGCACCCGTGCACAATTCGAGCAAAATTATCAAAAGCGGGGTGAGGAGCAGGAGGAAGTCCACAAGCGTTTGGCTGCGCTCAAGCGGCGGGTGGCTCCGTTGATACTGCGCCGCACCAAGGATCAGGTCGCCACCGAATTGCCTCCCAAGACCGAATTAATACACCGCATCGAGCTGCACCGTGATCAGAAGGACCTCTACGAAACCGTGCGCGCCATGATGAACAAGCGGGTGCGCCAAGCCCTCGCCGCCAAGGGCGGCAACCAATACCAGATGGTCTTTCTCGATGCGTTACTCAAACTGCGCCAGATCTGCTGCCATCCGTCCATGCTGCCGGACAACTTCGAGGCCGCGGACATGGGATCCGCCAAACTCGATTTCCTAACGGAACTGCTCGAGGTGCTCGTCAAGGAAGGGCGGCGCATTCTGATTTTCTCTCAGTTCACCACCATGCTGTCCCGGATTGAGAAGCAACTCAAGGACATGCGTGTTGCCCATCTTCTGCTTACCGGAAAATCGAAAAATCGCGGGGAGCTGGTCGAACAATTCCAGAGCGGTGAATTCCCGGTCTTTCTGATCTCCCTGAAAGCCGGAGGCACCGGCCTCAACCTGACTGCGGCCGATACTGTCATTCACTTCGACCCATGGTGGAACCCTGCCGCTCAGGCACAAGCCACCGACCGCGCCTACCGCATCGGTCAGGACAAGCCGGTCTTCGTTCACAAATTGCTTTGCCAAGGCACTGTTGAAGAACGCATCCATCAACTCCAGCAGGACAAGGCCAGACTTGCAGCCGGATTGCTGTCAGAGGCCGACATCATCGACAGACTCGGGCCGGAAATGGTTCAGGATCTGATTGGATCTTGAATGCCGCGATTCTAAGCACCTGGCCCCGACTCCTTGGCCGCGGACTCGAGTCTGCGCAGATGCACCTGACCCACGCGGCGCCCGTCCGTACTGGTAACACGGGCCTCATAACCGAAAATCTCGAGGGTCTCGCCGGGCTCTGGGAAGCGGCCCAACTGCTGGGTGATGTATCCGCCCATCGTGGTAACCTCACCGCTTTCCAGCTCAAACTCGGAGATAACGCCGTTGAGGTCGTTGAGGGTCATGCCACCCTCCACCAGAAACTCCTTGTCGTTGATTTTGGTAAACTCGGGGCGCTCGTTATCGAACTCGTCCTGGATGTCACCCACCAGTTCCTCAATAATGTTGTCCATGAACACCACCCCGACTGGAGTGCCGAATTCATCGACCGCCATGGCCAGATGAGCGTGCTCGCGCAGGAAGAATTGCAACAAGGTATCCAAAGGCATGGTATCGGGCACCACCTTGAGCTCGCGTTTGATGCGCATGAGGTCGGGATCCTTTTCCTCCAACAATTTGAACATGTCCTTGATGTGGATCAGGCCAATCGCATTGTCGATATGGCCCTTCACCAAGGGGAAGCGGGTATGCTTCGAGCGCTGCGCCAACTCAAGCGCCTTATCGAAAGGTTCGTCCGCATCGAGAACAACCACATCAGCACGAGGTGTCATCACGTCGCGCACCCATAGGTCGTTGAGGGTGAGGGTATTGATCAGGATTTCTCGCTCGGTTTCGGTTACTTCCTGAGACTGGCCACTCTGGGTCACCAGCAGGGCCAACTCTTCGGCAGAGTGACTGTGGTCACCCTCACTGATCGGCTGCAAGCGGAAGACATACTTGAGGATGAGGTTGGCTGTGCCATTGAAGAAAGTAATGACCCACTGGAAAGACTTGTAGAAGAAATGCAGTGGTCCGGAGAGCACCTTGGTTACCAGTAGCGCCTTGCGGATGGCAATGGACTTGGGAACGAGCTCACCCAGTACCACGTGAAGAAAGGTGAAGGAGACGTATGCCAAGGTAAGCGAGATGACGTAAATGGCCTTGGGCGGCATACCGGTCTGCGCGAGGAGCGGATAGACCAGTGCGGTGACGAAAGGCTCACCCAGGAAGCCGAGCGCCAGTGAGGAGATGGTGATACCGAGCTGGTTGGCCGATAGATAGCTGTCGAGATTGCTGACCACTCGCAGGGCGGTGGTCGCCTTCTTGCCGCTCTCCTTGGCATCGGTCTCGATCTGGCTTGGGCGCACCTTGACGATGGCAAACTCACTCGCCACAAAGAAGGCATTGAGTGCCAGGAAGAAAATAATGCCCGCGATGTAGGCCAGCGACTCGGCAAGAGTCGGGAATTGCGTATGCACATTGGCAGCGAAGATGCTGCTGTTGATCAGGTCGGCGATCACGAGGCTTCAGAGTTTTTCATAGACGCCCTTGTCGCGCTTCTCGAGGACGGTGAACCCCGCCTTCTTCGCATCCGTGACTGATAATGGCTTGGTGATGGTCGGCGAATTAACGCGTGAAATCACCTTGCGCACCGGATGCTTGCACAAGGGACAGACGTCTAGCGGGTCGCGATCAACCGGGCGTCTGAGCTCGAACCCACGGGCACAGACGCGACACGAACTCTCAGGATCGTCAGGAGCGGAAGAGACGTATTCGTAAATTGGCATGAGAAAAGCGCAGACCGTGACATTACCATACTGCGCCTGGGGATGTCGAGAAAGCCTTGTCGCTTGCCGACGCTTACCAGCTGGATTTGGTAACACCGGGGATCATTCCGGCGGAAGCAAGCTCGCGAAATGAGATCCGGGAAAGCTTGAAGCGACGAAGGTAGGCGCGACGCCGGCCGCTGATTGCGCACCGGTTGACCACGCGTGTAGGACTGGCATCACGAGGCAGCATGGTGAGACCGATGTAGTCCTTCTCAACCTTCAGCTTGTGGCGGAGGTCGGCATATTTCTCAACAGTACGCAGCTTGCGCTGGTTGCGGGCGATCCAAGATTTCTTAGCCATAATTGGGGGCGGAGGTGGTAATCCATGGGTGGGTGGTTGCAAGTATAAAG
>JBDQHQ010000269.1:0-3104 GCA_040264795.1 Akkermansiaceae bacterium
AAGTGTCAGGGCCTGATATCTTTGATCAGGTGATGGCTCTGAACGGTGATGTTTATCGAGCCAAAGAGGGGCGAAGAACCTTGATGTTCGAGCATCATGGTCGGCAGTATTTTGCCAAAATACATTCAGGAATCGGATGGGGTGAAATCTGGAAAAATCTGAGCCAACTACGCTATCCCATTCTAGATGCATCCAGTGAGTGGAAGGCGGTGGAAGCCCTTGAGGACATCGGGGTGGCGACCGTGAAGATCGTCGGCAGGGGAAAGCGTGGTATCAATCCGGCAAAAATCCAGTCCTTTGTCATCATGCGGGCTCTTGACGAGCGTGTGGAAGTCGAGGATTTCCTCAAGGATCTCGGAGGTTTAACCGGGCCAAGGCGATCGATCCTAAAGCGAGAGATTGTGAGAAAAGTAGCTGATGCTGCTCGGAAAATGCATCATGCTGGGATCAATCATCGCGATTTTTACCTATGCCATTTTCATATTCTTGAGCGTGACTGGTCAGAGTGGTCACCCGGTGAGGATTTGAGGCTGCCGTTAATCGACCTGCACCGGGCACAGATTCGCAATAAGGTGCCAAGGCGCTGGTTGGTCAAGGACCTGGGGGCTTTGTTGTTCTCTGCGATAGATTGCAACATCTCAGACCGTGATATTGTGAGCTTTCTTAGAGTGTATATCGGACCCCATTGGCGGAAGCGGCTGGGCGATGAATCCGGGTTTTGGTTGGCTGTGCTGAACAGAGCAGGGAAATTCTACCAGCGTCACCGGGGTAAACGGATGAGGCTTCCTGGTGTGTTTCGTCATTTGGTATGAGACTTAACTTCCTCATGAAAACGATGCTTTTCCGCTCTGCTCAAAGATAGTAGCTTGAGATAGGTTTCCAAAAGACCAGGAAGACCGGCATTCTCGATGCGATTAATATCCTCCCTGTATCGAAGCGGGGTGGCTAGATTTGCAGCACGGCGAATCATGGGAACCGCCTTAGAGTAAAATTTAACATCGGTAAAATCAATCAAGCCGTAGCCTTTTTGATCCTGTAATTGAATGATGTTGCCTAGATGCATTCCCCTGAAAAGAATACCCTTGTGGTGTAGATCGTAAATGTATTGGCAAAGCTTTTCTATATCGACTTGCTGAGGATCTTTCTCAAGTAGCTCTCGAATACTGTGCCCCGGAAGTGATTGGTATCTTACGATTCTGATGTGACTTTTTTCGACCGCTGTGTGTGAGATGATTTCGGGGGTGACAATGCCGCGTTGGTGAAGCTCTCTGGCGTTATTGATGAATCGGTTGGAATACGGACGGAGGGTGGCAGATGAAATCAGTTTCTTTTTGCGGGCCCAGAATTTACTGACCGTGCCGTCGGGGTGCAATACTACCGCCGGGTGGCCAGCTTTGTCCTCAATGGCTCGCCCGTCTTCACACAGTGCTTTGAGCTCTTGTGATGTAATAGTGTTCACTTTTTCAATGGGGCGATGCATCTGACAAAATGATTCAAACTCTTTTTGTAATTCAAGGGTGAATTGCCTGAGTTAGGCTCTCTGTGACGAGATTTAGCGGGAGAGTTCAAGGTGAAGTAAGGTGCTATGCCCGCTTGCTTGAAGATGGCTTTGCCAGCGCTGCCTGTGGATAAATCGAGTGCGCAGTCGAAAGGACACGGCATAGCGTCTTGTAATCTTACCAGTGAGTTGGCTGACAGGTGAGGGGGATCCAAAACATCAATGAGTATGCACTTGTCGGCCTCGGGGAACACGGAATGCGATCCTGCAAGGGTGAGGTGAAGATCGTTACGGTACTTGCGAAAATGAATTAAAGTTTGGCGTAATTGCTCATCGGTGATGGTCTGGCCTGTGTAAACAACCAGATAGAAAGGTCTTGCGCATGCTAGCTCGCTATAATCCATATTTCTTGGAACCTGTCCCCGCATTTTGAGGGCGGTTCGTTTTGCACCGCGCCAGTAGTTATGCATCCAAAGGACATCGGCTGGGCTCTCGGACATGATATCTTCGTAGGCACGAGCACATTGAACAGTCACTTGATAGGTATCCTTTTTAGCTTCTTCAGGAATATTAATGGCTGGCTTGAATGTCACTTTCCAGTTTCCCATGCTGGTCATGCACATGGATAAAGGCACGATGGGGGCCTTGGTTTTGCGGTGTAGGAGAGCCGGGAGATTTGTCATCGATGAGAGTTTGCCAAACAAGGGAACCGCCATGCCGTGTTTGCCCGCATTCTGGTCTGCGATACATCCCAGTGTGCCACCTGCTTTGAGGTGAGTGATGGGTTTGCTGAAGCCATCCTCACGGCTAAACAACCTGGCCCCCTTGCTCTGGCGCCGTCGTTTGACTAGCTTATTCAATAAAGGGTTGTCCAGAGGTCGATAGAGTGAACCAAGAGACTCTATTTCTGGCACGAGTATCATCAGCTGAGTGAGTATTTCCCAGTTTCCCATATGGGCGAGTAGAAGAATGCAGCCCTTGTCCTGATCCAGAGCTGCTAACAGGTTTTCGCGTCCTTCGATTTCGACACGAGTCTTCAATTCTTCATTGCTGATGATCGAAGCTGGAATGCTGGCAATGAGGTTGGACCCTGAATGCCGAAAGGTTTTCCTGGCGAGTGCTCTGATTTCCCCCCAGGGCATACTGCCACCATATGCAATTCTTAAATTGCGTGTTACAACTGCCCTGCGGCGTGGCATAAGAAAATAAGCGAGTTGTCCCATGCATGCGCCAATTACACAGACAATCTCCAAGGGCAAGGGGCGCAAGACTGATTCTGCTGCGCGGTACAGTGCATAGGCGAAACGATCGTTAACAGACACTTGAAGAGAACTGGAATGTTTAGACATGCTGTACTGAATAGAGAGCTGCTATATGTTTTGCAGATTGGCCAAGGTATACGTTTGGCCTCATATTTCAGGTGCTGAAATGAGCAAGCTTGGAAAATGCTTTATTCATTTTCGTCACCAGTCTCCTGCGCTTGGCGATAATTTTCCACGGCTTTCTGCCACGCTGTGACATCATTGCCGTGCTCCTCCTCGGTGTGGAATTCCAGCAACTCAATGGCCTCCTTGGTAATTTCCTCTGAGTATTCACCGGAGACTAC
>JBDQHQ010000270.1:0-3104 GCA_040264795.1 Akkermansiaceae bacterium
CATTGAGCAAAGCTTTGAATCGCAGGCGGCATCGTCGCTGAGAAAAAAAGTGTCTGGCGTGAGCTCTCCTCGGTATTCCATGGGCAGAGGTTCACAATTTTACGCACGATGGGCAAGAATCCCATATCAAGCATGCGGTCAACTTCATCCAGGATGAGGATTTGAATGGCTCCAAATCGCATGGTAGCGCGATAGAAGTGATCAACAAGGCGTCCGGGTGTGGCGACGACGATGTCCGCCTCTTTCATCTGCTCATCCTGCTTGCCGTAGCCAACGCCACCGTAGATGAGAGCGACTTTGCAGCCTGTGTGTTTGCCGTAGTGCTCAAATTGCTCAGCTACTTGATGAGCAAGCTCACGGGTGGGTTCCAAAACTAGAATCTGTGGTTTGCCAATCGGTTTGATTTTGGAAAGTGAAGGCAGGGCGAAGGCTGCTGTTTTGCCGGTTCCTGTCTGTGAAGCTCCGATCACATCCCTGCCTTCAAGTATAAGGGGTATGGCTTTGCCTTGAATAGGGGTGGGGTTTTCGTAGCCAGATTCACTTACAGCAGAGAGAACGGCTTCGGATAGTCCGAGTTCGGAGAATAACATGCAAATTGGGGTAGATGCTTTACCTGCTACTGTAAAGGTAAATACCGCCTCGGAAAGAATGGTCGCTGGATCTTTGGCGCCGGTTTGCATCTTGAAACGAGACGCTTGCCATCCCAAAGCTATTAATTGGGGCTAGCCAAAGACTGGATCAAGAGGCAGCACTCCAGCATGGGTTGGAGGATGTGTAAGTGGACATCCGTCTCGTCCTCAAGTGATTTTCCAAGTCGTTCTTCGACTTGGCGAAGCAGGTAATCAAGGTCAGCCTCAAGCACGGCATTGGGTGAGCCGTGAACGATGGCTGCGAGTAGACTATGTGCACCCGGACGTACTACCAGCTTGCGATCTTCACTCCAGTCAATGGTGCTGCTTTGGTTTGGTGTCATGCTCGCTGTTTTGGTCGCAATTTTTCTGACTGTGGCCTCTACTTTGACGGGCTTGGCATGCCGTGCCGGGTTGTGACTGGCGTAGGAGATTAGCGAGCGAGTTTGTGGGCGCAAGAGGAAGGCTTCTTCCACTTGGTAGCGGCGGGTGTGATCAAATAAAACGTCCTCATAGGTGCGGCTGCTCATGAGGGCGCGCAGTTTCCATATAAATTTGTGCCAGCCGGAGATATCACGGAAGGGGCTCGCCTCTGTCATTTGCTCTGCGATGGCTCTCCTGACAGTGCTGCGCAGCAAAGGCTCGAGGTAGTTGTGAATGTTGTCACTGGGGCTACCGAATAAAGGATCCATGTTTGTTCCGATCAGCGGGCGAAGGGCTTCTTGGAGATCTTTGTCAGTGTATTTGGAGGCGCTTGCCTGGTTGCTGTCTTCAGAGTGAAGTTCTGCAAAGGGCGTGGCCGTCTGCTCGCACTCCTCCTCGGCAATGGGTTCGAAGGGACTGGGCTTTCTGTCCTTGGATGAGTCGGCAGGCCCTTGGCGAATTTTAGCGACTAAATCTGAACTGCGGGTTGGTAGTTCAGATTCATCGGCAGCTGTTTCAGAACTTGGCTCACTTTCTGGCTCCAGTCCTAGCTCAAGTTCCGGTTCAAAACTTGTAGGCTGGTGTGAGATGTGAGGCTCCCAAATGTCACTCGTTTCTTCAGCGGAAGATTGATCATCTGTTGGCTCTGTTTTTGGCTCTGTGAAAGGGAATGGAGAAAGATCAGTGTCTGCGGCCTGCTTTGCTTGTGGCTCCTCCTCTTGGAGGCTGTTGGATACTAGCGCGGCCATGGACTTGATGGCGGGTAGCTCGGGCAGAGTCGCTTGCTTTCTGTGGCTGGTTTCATCCAGGATGCTCGCGGGACTCTCAAAAGGTGAAGATGCAGGTATTGCCGGTAGGTTGTTAAACTGCGCGTGCCATCGTTTTCTCAGTGTGGAGAGATCGGGAAATGGCGATGATTGCTCAGATTTCTCTCGATGGCCTGCTAGCATAGCTTCTGGCTGTTGCTGCATGCCGCCATCGGTAGTAAAACTGACTGACTCAGAGGACACTAAGTTGGTGGGTGGGTAAGGGATTATGGCTATGAGTCCGGCTGCTGATGTATTAATTCATGAGGAATCAGATTTTACTATCACTGTCACCAGTGGGGAAAATATCCGGATTACTAAGGTCCGGTACATCAGAGGGTTTCAGGCCGGTGGATCCCAGATCAGGCGAGGCAGGGTTTGGTGTGGTGTCACTTGTAGGGCTCACACCTGTGAGAGACCCGAGGTTGGGCCTTGGAATGGATGGTCCTGAGTAGTTGCTTGTGGTTACGTTGGGAGGAGTTGCCAAGGGATCTCCCATTGCCGCACTGGCAATGCGCGCCATGCGACTACTGAGCTCATCGCGGTCAGCTTTCTTTTGGCTCAGTGCTGAGATTTGCTCATCCATACGGTGTTTCCATTGCTGGATTTCCCGATGCATGTGTTCCATGATCTGGCGCGAGTGTGCATCAATACGGGATGTCATCTCCGAGCTCAAATTTTCGATCTGCTTGCAGATTTCCTGATTCTGGCCGACGTCCTCGTTCATGAGGTGCTGGCTTGTCTGGTTCAGCTGGTCAGCAGCTTCATCAATTTTAGTGACGAGGTTGTTGATTTGCAGGCCGCGCGTTACGCTCTCCTGCTGAAGCTGCTGGCGTATGTGTTCGGTAACAACCTGCAGGTTGTCCTGCAGAGACTTATGCTGTTGCTCGGTTTGCTCGAGCTGCTTGTTGACCTTGCGGCTAACTTCCTGAGTGCTATCACGTAGCGATTCTTCGAGTTTTTCAATGCGCTCATTAACGAGCTGCATGTCCTGTCCGATGAGAATTTCACGAATCCTTTCGACTTGTTGGGCAGGGTTTGAGGGTTCTGGTATATCCATGGGTTTTCGGGCGATGTAGGGGTTGTTATAAGGATGGTGTAAGGGGCAGGGGAAACTGCTGGGCTGTTACGTTTTAATGAAAGCAAGTGGTTCATTAATGTAATACTTAATATTAGGGTTCTGAACGAAGCCTTGTAAATGGATTTTCGTAAGGTTCGCTTTTGTTGATTATTGCTATTATTTTAA
>JBDQHQ010000271.1:0-3097 GCA_040264795.1 Akkermansiaceae bacterium
GAATTACACGGTGACTCCCATGACCGACGGACCCGTACAGATGCGCAATGGTGACTCTAACAATGCCGGGAGCTTTTCCACGGATTACATCGGAGGAAACCACCGCTGGCCCGACGGCACCTACGAGCCTGTTAACTTTGCGAAACTGCCTCCTGCGCGTCGCGGACTGCCTGTCCCCTTGCTTGAGCTCGATGAGTTGCGAGAAGATATCTTCCAGGAACATGTCAACTACCAGCTGGGGCTTCTCTATTTCCTGGCCAACGATCCACAAGTGCCAGAGGCGCTACAAAAGCGGGTGAACAAGTTTGGTTTGGACCCGAAGGAATTTGTGAAGACAGGTCATTGGCCACACCAGCTCTATGTGCGTGAAGGGCGCCGGATGCTCTCCGACTACGTCATGACTCAGGCGAACTGCGAGTCAAAGCGCACTGCGGAGGATTCCATCGGGCTGGCATCTTACCCCATGGATTCGCACTCCTGTCAGCGTATCGTCGTGCAGGGAAAGGGTGTAACCACAGTACGTAACGAGGGCAACACGGGCTACAAGTGTCCCAAGCCCTATCCGATCGCCTATCGTTCGATTGTTCCCAAGAAAGAGGAGTGCACCAACCTTCTGGTTCCTCTCTGTCTCTCCGCCAGCCACATTGGCTATGGGTCAATCCGTATGGAGCCCGTCTTCATGATCATGGGCCAGAGCGCGGGGACGGCTGCCAGCATGGCGATCGAGCAAAACATCGCCGTGCAGGATGTTGATTACGACAAGCTCAAGGAAAGACTCCTCGCAGACGGGCAGAGATTGAACAATGATTAGTAACAGCATACCAAGTTGCGCGAGCGACTGTTGGCAGCAAGCTTTCGAGCTCGCCTCCGCCGTCGGAGAGACTTGTCGCGTGAAAACGTTTGAATTGCGTGAAAACGATTTAAATGACGCATGGTATAATAAAGATTAAACAATTGATAACGAACAAACCAAAGAAAATGAATAAACGATTGAATACAGGTGTGATGCTCTCTTTGGGTATCGCCAGTGTCTTTGCCACTCAAAGTGTCGTGGCCGCCGAACTCTATGTGAGCCCTAATGGCAGTGATGACTTTGCGGGTAGCTCGAAGGAGAAACCCGTCGCCTCGCTTGCCAAAGCTCGCGATCTGGCTCGTTCACATGCGGGTAAAGAAGCCGTCACAGTGAATGTTGCCGACGGCGTCTATTACCTACCAGAAACCTTGACCTTCACATCTGAGGATTCCGGAACAGCGACGCATCCGATTGTTTACCGTGCCGAAAATGAAGGTGGCGCCGTGCTGAGTGGCGGCTCCAAGCTTAAGCTCAACTGGACCTCTTATAAGGATGGTATCTTTCAGGCCAAAACTCCAGCCGGCTTAGAGGTCGATCAGCTCTTCATCGACGGCAAGGCGCAGCGAATGGCACGCTATCCCAACTATAACCCGAAAAAGAAAACGGCCGCCTATCAGGGCTACTCAGCTGATGCATTTTCCAAAGAACGGGCCGCCAACTGGGCCGACCCAACGGGCGGCTACATCCACGCCATGCACGTTCACCGCTGGGGCGGATATCACTACCGCATTACAGGCAAGGATGCCAAGGGAGAGGTCACCTATGAAGGCGGCTGGCAGAACAACCGCCAGATGGGAATGCACAAGGACTATCGTATGGTGGAGAATATCTTCGAGGAACTCGATGCTGAGGGAGAGTGGTTCCACAATGCCGCGACCTCTACGATCTACTACATGCCTGCAGCAGGTGTGGATTTATCAAAGGCCAAGGTCGAGGTAGTTCGCCTTCGTCACCTGATTGAGCTCCAAGGAACGCAGAAAGCGCCGGTAAAATTCATCTCCCTAAAAGGTTTTACCGTTCGTCACACAGCCCGCACCTTCATGGATTGCAAGGAGCCATTGCTGCGCTCGGACTGGGCGATTTATCGAGGCGGCGCCTTCTTGTTAACCGGAACCGAGGATGTGAACATTCTCGACTGTGAATTTGACCAAGTTGGCGGCAATGCCGTTTTTGTTAACAACTACAATCGCCGGGTAAAAGTCGCCGGCTGCCACATTCACGATGCTGGAGCCAGCGGAGTCTGCTTTGTGGGAGATCCTAAGGCGGTGCGGAATCCGCTCTTTGAATATAACGAGACTCAGGACCTTTCAAAAATTGACCAGACACCGGGACCAAAAACCGACAACTACCCCGCCGATTCGATCGTCGAGGACTGCCTGATCCACGGGATCGGAAAAGTTGAAAAACAGCCAGCTGGTGTGCAGATTTCCATGGCGCAGGGTATCACCGTGCGCGATGTCTCCATCTATGACTGTGCCCGCTCAGGCATTAATGTAAGCGAAGGCACCTGGGGTGGACATCTGATCGAAGGCTGTGACGTTTTTGATACTGTCTTGGAAACTCATGATCACGGCTCGTTCAACTCATGGGGCCGGGACCGCTTCTGGCATTTGAAGGGCGCGGAGAGTTCTGAACTTCCCAAGTTGGCTCAACTGGATGCGGTTAAGACCTCGATCATCCGCAACAGCCGTTGGCGCTGTGATCACGGCTGGGATGTTGACCTGGACGACGGATCAAGTAACTACGACATCTACAACAACCTAATGCTGGCGAAGGGGCTCAAACTCCGTGAAGGCTTCCGCCGCCATGCTTGGAACAATGTGATCGTCAACAACGGCCTGCACCCACACGTCTGGTATCTGGAAAATGGAGACCAAGTCTATGGCAATATTCTGATGGGGCAACACCGCCCAGCACGTATCAAGCGTGCAAATGCAGATGGCGCCAAAGTTGATAAAAACCTGTATTTCGTTGGCGATGAGTCGGCGGTCAAAGCGACTTCAGAAAAGCTGGGATGGGACAAAAATTCAATCTTCGGTGACCCGCAATTTATTGACCCAGCTAGCGGAGACTTCAGTGTCAAGGAAGGGTCCCCCGCTTTTGATATTGGCTTCAAAAACTTCCCCATGGATCAGTTCGGAGTGAAAAAGCCTTCGCTTAAAAAGATCGCCCGCACTCCGCAAATCCCCACCCCAATGCTCAAGAAAGCGACGGGAAACAGGAGGTCTGCTAACAAGGTCCGTA
>JBDQHQ010000272.1:0-3089 GCA_040264795.1 Akkermansiaceae bacterium
GAATACTTGCCGTGGGTTTTCCAGAAGGTGGGCCCGTTGTGGGATGCAGTACCTGCGGCAACGTAGTAACCACCATCTCCGTCCGGGCAGAGGCCGTTGGTTTCATGATAGTTGCCACTGAGACCGATCTCGTTGTTGAGGTTGTTGTAGGTATCGGCACTGCCATCACCATCGGTGTCGATGGCCTCGGTAAGCTCAGCCATCTGGCTGACGACGATGTGGCCAGGAGCGGGAGCCTCTATGCCGAGGCCGTTATGAAAGCCGCTGGCAAAGAGTTTCCAATCAAAGGCATTCGGGTCGGTCGTGGGTTTGGCGACAAAGATATCGTTGCGGCGTGTGGCGACGTAGAGCTTGCCATCAGGGTCAAAGGCGAGGCCTCCGATTTCCGGTGGGGTGCCCTCGGGCAAGGGAATGGTTTCGACTTTCAGATAGGCGTGCGCGGGAATAGTGGTTACGCTGAGTAGGACCACAAGCAAAGTAGCAAGGTAGGGCTTCATGATGGAATTGGTGTTAGGATGAGTCATGGGGAAATTAGTCATGAATTTTTGAGAAGGTTCTGAGGTATAGGATAATGGAATTAATTTCATCAGCAGACAGGGGAAGCTGGGGCATGAAGTTAGGCTGATAACCGGGCACGATTTTTGCATTCGGCTCAGCGATGGATTCGTAGAGATAACTGTCATCGGCGGTGATCTCTTGGTCACCAAACATGCGCTTGCTGCCGTAGAGATTCTCGATGGTAGGACCGTGGTTTTTACCACCGTCAAGGGAGTGGCAGGTTGCACAGGAGTAGGCAGTGAAAAGATGTTCGCCGCGTGCGAGGGTAACCCCTTTGAACTCCTTTTCTTTCTTTTTGCTGAACTTGGCAACTGTGGGGTCAGGCTGGATGGTGACAATGAGGTGGTTAGGGGCCTTTTGTTCAATCTGGACAGGGTTGGGAGCTTGCCCTGCGAGCCCTCGGCCGCTGGGTCCTTTATAGCTGATGGTGGCATCACCTTCGGAGCGATATTCAACACGCAGTGAGCCATCGGCACTTTCTGGGATCGTGGTGATCGCTGTGCTGATGATGGCATTGTTAGCGCTCCAGCGAAAGGTAGGCAGGTTGTTTTTACGGCTGTGGCCCAGGTAATGAGGCATGCCGACGGGTTTGCCGTTGATGTGAATGGGGTGATAACCCTTGGTGAGATAGGTGAGCACGCCGTCGAGCTTGGGCGTGTAGCCAAAGCCCTTGCGTTGGCCCCGGTCGCTACCTCCCCAGTAGGGGCTCATGTCCAGAAAACCACCCTTCCACGCGTAAAGCAGGCGGCACTCGGTGGTGTCCCAGACGTAGGAGAGCTTCTCGCCGTGGTTGACAGCGATAGCAGCGGGAATGCCGTCGATAGGTTGGACGGTGCCTTCAACGTCCTTGCCATGTCTGGGTGAATACTTGGGGGTTGGTGCGGCCTTGCCATGGTTGCCGAGCACGGCGTCATCAAATCCGGGATCGGGGCAGTAGGTGCGCAGGATGAGCGGTTTTTCGACCGTGCCGCCGGGGCGAACGTCGTAGCTGACGGTGGCGATGGATGTGGGCTTGTCTTTTTTTGCATCCTTTTCCTGGGCGTAAGAGAGGTCGCCAAGCAATAAAAGTGCAATGATGGTGTTGGAATATTTCATGTGATTAAAGTGTTTAGATGCTCATGGCATTGAAGCCGCCATCGACGATCATTTCATGACCAGTGATGAAGCTGCCAGCATTGTGGGAAGCGAGAAGAAGGGTGGCGCCGATGAGTTCGTCTGGTGTGCCGAAGCGTTGGGCGGGAGTTTTGCCCAGGATAGAAGATACGCGGGATTCATCGAGAACCTTGCGGTTTTGTTCCGCGGGAAAGAAACCTGGCACGAGGGTATTGACTCGGATGTTTTGGGTCGCCCATTCGCGGGCGAGGTTTTTGGAGAGGTTGTGCACAGCAGCCTTAGAGGCAGAGTAGCTGAAGACACGGGAGAGGGGGTTGAGTCCGGAAATGGAGCCGAGGTTGATGATGGATGCTGGTTCACCGCGTTCGATAAAATACTGGCCGAAGACCTGACAGGCTTGCATCGTTGCCAGCAGGTTGATGTCGAAAATATGTTGGAACTCCTCTTTCTCGATCTCAAAGAAGGGAGTAGGGGAGTTGACTCCTGCACCATTGATGAGGATGTCTATCTTGCCGGATCGTTTGATGACGGCATCACGGAGCTCGGTGAGTGAGTCTTTTTCACTGAGGTCGGTAGCGATGAAATAAGCGTTGCCTCCCGCGGCTTTGATGGTGGAGAGTATATCGTCAGCTTTAGCCTGATCGCGCCCGGCGATGGCGACGGTAACTCCCGCCTTGGCAAGGCCGATCGCCATGTGGCCGCACAGCTCACCAGTGCCGCCGATAATAACGGCGACTTTTTTATCGAGGTCAAAGAGTTGGTCGAGATAAGACATGAACGTTAGAGGTTGAGGTAGTTTTTGATGTTGTGGTAGGCGATGTTTTGCGCCGTTTGGATCAGGAGGGTTCGATCGTTAGGCATTTCGCCGGTCTGGGCTTTTTCAGCAAGGAAGGAGCAGAGGATGCGTCGGTAGTAGTCGTGGCGGACGTAGCTGGTGAATGAACGGCTGTCGGTGAGCATGCCGATGTGGGTGCCAAGGGCGGACATAGACGTGAGGATGTCGAGTTGTTCGCGGATGCCTCGCACGTGATCAAGGTGCCACCAGGCTGGTCCGTATTGTAATTTCGCTTGCCCTGCGAGCTCTCGGCCGCTTTGTAGTTTGCCCGGCGTGAGCGGGCGACCGTCAGGGAGTGCAAGCGATTTGGATGAAGCTTGTTGGAAGTTCTGGAGAGCAGCGCAGAGTGAAGTGCTTTCGTTCGGGTTGAGGTTGTAGAGGATGGTTTTGGGAAGTTGATCGTTTTGATCGAGATCGTTGAGGAAGTGAATCAGTCTCTCGGTCTGTGGTAATGAGCCGATGGTATCAAAGCCGGCATCGGGGCCAGTTTGGCCGGAGAGGCGGGTGTTGACGTTACGCTGTGGCCCGAGGTGGAGCTGCATGATCCAGCCTTTTTCATGGTTCCATTGAGCAATGGATTTGA
>JBDQHQ010000273.1:0-3066 GCA_040264795.1 Akkermansiaceae bacterium
CCCTGGATGTCTGGATTGATTCGGGTTCCAGCCATGTGGCGGTCATGGATCGCCATCCGGAGCTCTCGGCTCCCGCTGACCTTTATCTTGAGGCGACCGATCAACATCGTGGATGGTTTCAGAGTTCGCTCATGCTCAGTGTGGCCGTTCGAAATGCCGCGCCCTACAAGACCGTGATGACCCATGGCTTTGTTGTCGATACCTCGGGTAAAAAAATATCCAAGTCGGGCAGCAAGCCGATCAATGCCAAGCATTATTACGATCAGTTTGGCTCTGATATCGTTCGTTTATGGGCCGCGTCGGTTGATTGGCAGACAGAGGTTCCATTCTCGGATAAACTCTTCAAGCAAGTCACTGACCCGTATCGTCGCTTGCGTAATACCCTGCGCATTTTGTTGGGCAATATCAATGGTTTTGATGCTGCTACCCAGTCGGTTCCCCGTGAGGAGATGACGTTGCTTGATCGCTGGCTACTTGAGCGGCTCAATGATGTGGTTGCGGAGTCTAGCAAGGCCTACGAGGCTTATCAGTTCAGAAAAGTCTTCAATCAGATCAACCACTTTTGCACACACGAGCTCAGTGCTCTCTACATTGATATCACCAAGGACCGGATGTATTGTGACGCCCTGGATTCCAAGCGCCGCCTGGCCGCTCAGACGGTGATGCATCGGGTGTTTGATGCCGTTTGCCGACTGATGGCACCCATTCTGGCATTTACCGCAGACGAAGCCTGGGAGCATGCAGGTAACCAGGGAACTGTACACGAGCAGGATTTTCCTGAAGTTGATCCGGACTTTCAATCCGGTGAAGCAGTCAGCAAAGTCGAAGCGCTTCTCGAGCTGCGTACTGTGATTCAGATGGCCATTGAGAAAGAGGTTCAGGCAAAAGCCTTCAATAAAAACAACGAGGCTGAAGTTACTCTGGTTCTTCCAGAAAGCCATCCCAGCCGGGAGCTCTTAACAGACAGAGAGTTTGTCACTGAATTTTTCATTCTGGCTGACTTGCACCTTGAGCTTGGTGATCAAGTCAGTGCAAGGGCTCAAGCAACAAGTCATGATATGTGCCCACGGTGTAGGCGCTATGAGCCGCTTGTCACAGATGTCTGCAAGCGCTGCAGCGAGGTGGTGTAGAGTGTGATGTGAGAGTATGAGTGAAACACCACCCAAGTCCCATTTTGTCCGGTTATTGCTTGCAGTAAGCTTGCCCCTTTACGTGCTTGATCAGATTACCAAGTGGTGGGTTGTCATGACCTTTAGGGTTCCTTTTGTCCTTCATGAGGGAGAAAAATACTATGTGAAAGAGGATACCCGTCCAGTGATTGAGGGGTTTTTCAACCTCGTCAGGCGTCATAACCAAGGTGTAGCTTTTGGCATTGGTAACGGAACCACATGGGCACCAGTGGTTTTTCTGGTAGTACTGATTATAGCTCTGGTATTGATTATCTTTTTTTGGAGGAAGGGTGCCTTTGCAGGGCCTTCACGGTGGTCTGCTCCGCTGCTTTTAGCCGGCATTCTCGGCAACTTAACAGACCGATTGTTGCAGGGTTTTTGGCTTGAGGCATACAAGGACGCAGGTTTTTGGGAGCGCTTGGGGCAGGGGTATGTGGTCGATTTCCTGGACTTCAAACTTCCGCTTTACGACAAGATCATGCCATCAAGTGGCGGGCATTGGCCGGCCTTTAATGTCGCGGACAGTTGTATCTCCATTGCGGCAATGCTTTTGTTTTTGACTGCTATCCTTGAGGTAAAAAAAGAAATAGCAGAAAAAAAAGCTGCCAAGAGCAGTTGATCAGGATAAATCAGGGGATCGATTCTTGATTAACAATCCGTGGAGTTTATGTTGCAGAGCGTGAAGCGTAGTGTGTGGCTAGTTGGTGCCCAACCTGGGAGTCATTGGAAACGCGCGCCCGTTTTCCTGCTGATCGTCTTTCTGGGTATGTTGGTCCCGGATTCTTCTTGTGCACAAGGTCAGGAGGCAAATGACTCCGCTGCTGAAATCGCATCGCCAGACAAGCTTATCTTGGATGAGGCCAAACTGCTTCAAGAGCATCCGCAAGCCTCGGCAAAGATCGTTGCTAGCCTGACAAGAATGCGGGATGAGTATGGATACCCAGTCTATTTGGCGCTCTATTACAACTTATTGGATTCTAGCTTGAGGGATCGCGCGGATCAACTATACGACGCCTGGATAGGCGACTCGGGAAGAGGCATGGTCATTGTCTATCAGCTCAATCCAGTCGTCTATGGGGACAATCCCGCTATGGCATACCATAAAGGAGATGGGCTGGATTCAGAATATGAAGCCGAGTTGGCCCCTATTCCTGAGAGAGAGATTACTGCCATTCTGGCTAAGATCGGGCCTAAGATCAAAGTGGAATCCAATAAACACCATGAAGCTCTTCATGTTTTCATAGCCGCACTCGAGGGCGAAATTGAGCGATATCATCGTATTGAACCCACTAGCTGGAAAGATCCCGAAAATTTGACTTTGATCGCTGTTTTTTCAGGATTTGTCATCGCCATACCACTGATAGGCATGTTCATCAGTCGCCTGTTGTTAGCAGCGAGTAATGAGGCAGGTAAGGCATACTATTTCCCCGACATAGAAGTCGCATGCAGGTTGGGGGCACCCTATGGGGGAGGTTGGGTTAGCGAGAAGGCTTTTGTTCCGATCTCTGCTCGGAAGCCAAACGTTTCCCCCGATTAGGAAAGAACATCGATACGCTGTAGACGATGGGGTATGCGAGTATGCTCAAGACAACCCCAGTGGCCAGAAAGCCCACGACGAAGTCAGCAGGGCTGCCTATCACGTCAACACCTAGGAAAGAGATTTCAGTGGTTTTATCGAATGGCAGGGGGATATGGATATGCTCACGAATCATATGGCCAAAATTGATTTGTAGCGCGATGAGTGGCGGGTGAGTGAAGGGGTTGGTGACCCAGCAAGCTGCCATGGAAACTGGAATATTGACTCTGGCTCGCATGCTGGCAAGGGCGGCTAGGAGCATTTGGAAAGGAACGGGAAGCATGGCGCAAAACAAACCAATAGACAATGCGCCTGCCACGG
>JBDQHQ010000274.1:0-3053 GCA_040264795.1 Akkermansiaceae bacterium
GGAATTTACGATTTTGGGCAGGTTGACGGATTGCTCTATATCGTCATGGAAATGGTGCATGGACAATCGCTCTACCATGCTTCTTATGGGAAAAAAGTTGATCCTGAAGAAGCCGGGCGGATTATCTGTGAAATCTGTCATGGCTTGGACAATGCTCACCAGCATGGCATTCTTCACCGGGATATCAAACCGGCCAACATACTACTTACTGCCAACCTATCTCCCAAAATCAGTGACTTTGGCCTGGCGCGTCCCGTAGGAGACCACGAGGCAGACTCGGCCTTCGGCACCCCTGGCTACACCGCCCCGGAAGTAGTTCATAATCCAAGTGCGGTTGATGAAAGCACTGACCTCTATTCGGTTGGTGTGATGCTCTACGAACTTCTCACCAGCCAATTACCGGGCAAGCCCTACATGCCGGCAGCCAATCTCGTTGAGTGCGACCCGAAGTTTGATGACATTGTTCGCAAGGCCATGAACCCTGATCCGATACTGCGTTATCGCACGGCCAAATCAATGGCCGAGGCCATTGACGCCATTATCAGCGGAGATAAAGGGTCCAAGACCAGTAACCCGCTCATCACAGCGCCATCTCCTTCGCAAGCCAAGGCCCCTACACCAAGGCCAGCTGCTGCACCGGTCGTTAATACCAAGTCGGGCAAATCGGCAGCGCGTAATGTGGTGGTGATCATTGTCTTGCTTGCTGCAATTTACGGTGCTTGGGAAGTTTACCAAAACAAAAAAGCAACGCGTGATGCTGAGAACGCAGAGATCATAAAACAAAACGAGCAAAGAAAGGAAGAGACAAAGGCTCTGCTACGGGAAAAAAGAGATGCCATTCAGCAAAGCTCGAAACCCAACCAAACAGACCCAAGCCGGATCACAGATGCCAAATCCACTCCCGTGATCCCCGAGCCAAAACCCAGGCCCAAGCCAAAACCAATCGAATTCGCGAGCTGCCCTGAACTCGAAACAATCCGCGATAAATGCGTTGGCCTCACCAAAGGCATTAAAAAAGAATATGATCAGAAATTCAAAGACAACATCAAGAGCTACGAACACCAGCTCGACTTTTACCTGATGGGGCTGCCAAGGAATCAAAGGGAGCAGTTAACGCCGAGCATCGAAAAAATGCAAAGACTGGTTCAAAATGATCGAATCCCGGATAATTTTAAACGGCAAGGCATGCCGGACAAAGTGCTGCGCACTTACGAGAGCAGGCTGCGCATACAAGACAATATTGAGAAAGACTATTTCAAAGAAACAAGCAAGCTACGCGACCATTACCTCAACAACCTTGAAAAAATCAAACAAGAACTGACAGTCAAGGGACTGGGAAACCAAAGCCGAATCGTTGAACAGGAAATGCGAGCAGCCAGCTCAGGCGGGCAGGATTTTGTCGACTACATGCTGGGTGGCCACTGATGAAATATCATTGATCGGCTCATAAACTATTTTTCATAGTCAGAAAGTGGTGCATGGAGCAAGTGGTGATTGGCAAGATGGTATTGCGGTAGCATATTGTGGCCGTGCCAAAAAAACAGAGTGTCAAGAAGCCCTTTTCCCATGCGGATTCCCATGCGGATTGCATCTGCATTCGGGGTGCGAGACAACACAACCTGAAGAATCTTAATTTAGAGATTCCGCTGGGTAAGTTCTCTGTGATTACCGGCCCATCTGGCTCGGGCAAGTCATCTCTGGCCTTTCACACCCTCTATGCCGAGGGCCAGCGTCGCTATGTGGAGACCTTCTCACCCTATGTGCGCCAGTTTCTCGATCGTATGGACAAGCCTGCCGTAGATCGTATCGAGGGTATCCCGCCAGCGATCGCCATCGAACAAAAAAATACCATTCGCTCAACGCGCTCAACGGTCGGCACCCTCACTGAGCTCAATGATTACCTCAAGCTCATCTTCCCCCACCTCGCCAAGGCATATGATCCTCAAACCGGTGAGCTAATCGAACCTGACACCACAGAGTCGATCTCCCAGTGGTGTCTTACCGAGCTGAAAAATCAAAGCGTGATGGTTGCATTCCCCGTAGCCCTCACCAAGCATACAGCTACGGCTGATGTACTAACCTTACTCAACCAGCAAGGATACACCCGTATTTATCACAAAGGTAAGATCTACCGTACTGACGAGCCCAATAATAAGCTCAAGTTTGGTCAATCGATTTTGGTCATTCAGGACCGGCTTCAAATTCAACCACGCAACAAAGCACGTCTTCAGGAGGCCATCGACAATGCCATCACCCTAGGCAAGGGAAACCTTCAAGTCCTCTTCAAGGATACCTCGCAATCATTTTCGACCACATGGACCAACCCCTCCACCGGCTTTAAGCTGCGTCCACCGAGCTCCTCCTTATTCTCGTTTAATTCTCCACTGGGTGCATGTCCCAAATGCCGAGGTTTTGGCCGCACTATTGGTATTGATCTGAGTAAGGCCATTCCTGATCCATCCCTGAGTATCAAGCAGGGCTGTGTCACGCCTTTCACCACCGCCCGCGGTGCGGAATGCCAACGAGACCTGTTGCAAGCGGCTCGCATGGCGGGCATTGACATCAATACCCCCTACCAAGATCTGGAAAATCATGAGCGGCAGTGGCTGCTTTATGGTGAGCGTGATGACTCACAAGATGCATGGGAAAATGGCGAATGGTATGGAGTCAAAGGGTTTTTTGATTGGATAGAAACCAAGGCCTACAAAATGCATGTTCGCGTCTTTCTCTCCCGGTATCGGGCATACACGGATTGCCCGCACTGCCAGGGAAGCCGCCTCCAGCCTGATGCCCTTTGTTTTAAAATTGATGGCAAAACCTTACCCGAGCTCTGGAAGATGCCAGTCAACGAGCTCTACAAGTGGTTTAAATCACGTTTCAAAGGCACTCCTAAAAGCTCTATTAGTCATGCTCTCACCGAGATCCAATCACGCCTTCACTACCTCTGCCAAGTCGGCCTCGGCTACCTGACTTTAGACAGGCCTGCCAACACCCTCTCCGGTGGGGAAATTGAACGTGTTAACCTAACCACCTGCTTGGGCGCGGCACTCACC
>JBDQHQ010000275.1:0-3050 GCA_040264795.1 Akkermansiaceae bacterium
AAAGATGCAGATGGAAGCGGTTAACTCATCACGGTATTGCAAGACAACTCGTTGCAGTGCCTTAAAATCAGTGTTTGGCTCACATTGAACACCAGCCAATACCTCCAGTATGCCGTCAACCCGGTCTTCGCCACGGCCCGAGCTGACAACAAATGCTTCACCATGGATAAACATTAAATCCAGGAGACTTTCATTGGTGTCAATACTAGCTGCAAATGAGGCTGCCACTGAGACGGCCTCCTCAAATAAATCCGCATGCTCGGGGGGCACGAAAGTATCCAGGATCAAACCATAACGTGGAAAAAAAACATCCTCGTATTCCTTGACGATTGGCTTGCCCGTACGAGCCCAGCTTTTCCAGTGAATATGCCGTATTGGATCACCGGGTCGATACTCACGCACACTGGTGAAATCCCCGGATTGCCCAACCGTGTTAGACAGGGCCTCTCCTCCGAGTTGAAAGCGAGCATTTCCGGGGAGATGTATGCCGGGAACAGGGTAGCGATGAGGGAGCACGGTGATTTTGTCATCAATGCATTCCGTCCTATGACAGCGTTGAAAGATGCCCATGGGGTCGGGCAGGAGAATACGAAGATCTTTCAGCACGATGACACCGCGTTTTTTAGGTGTAAGGGTGAGATGGATTTTTGCGTCCCTTCCCGGTGGCAGTGGCTTAATGAACGGGGATGGCTTGGCTGCAAAGGTGGTGAGTTTTTTCTGCAGCCACTCCCATCGATAGAAGCACAGGGTCCGGTCAAAGATATTTCTACTTTCTTCCCCCGGTTCTCTTGCGTTGCCAAAGAGTTCACGTCCCGGTCGATTATCAGGAGCCATTTCAAGAAAGTTAGCACCCGCGATGGTTCTCTTTCCCGAATTGTGAATTTTAATATGGTATTGTAGGGGTTCACCTGCGGTTGCCAATCTTGGCAGCCTACGGGTCACTCTTACTTTTGCTCTGCGAAATAATAGCCATAGAATGCTGATGGAAAGCATCGCAAAGATCATGCCACGCAGCTGGTAAACCGGACCCAAGGTATACATAGGCATCAAGGTCCAGGAGATAGGGATAAGAAGTATGAGAAGGATGCCTGCTGGTCGCATCCTCTGACTAAAAAAATGAGCGACTGCCGAGTTGTTGTAGTAGATCCTATGGATCAGTCTCATAAAAAGGGGAGATGGTCCGCTAGCCGCCATGATAATCTTTCCTGTTAAACGGGAGCTGGAGTTTGCTCGAGGATATTCTCGATAATTGACCGTCCTGTGAGACCATTGAATTTGGCTTCCGGCGATAAAACAAGCCGGTGGGCAATGATGTCGGGAGCAAGTTGCTGAATGGTTTCGGGAGTGACAAAGTCCCTTCCCTCAAAAAGTGAGAGTGCCTGGGAGACCTTCATCAGTGCCAATGAGGCGCGTGGACTTGCCGAGAGCTGCACATCCTCGATGTGGCGGGTAGCACTCACCAAGGCTACGATATAATCTCTGAGCTCAGTGCTGATTCTGATATCAGCAACGGCATTAATCAGACTCTCTACTTCATCGAAAGTTACTGATGGCACGAGCTTGTCTAGTGGGTGTCCATTGTTTTGGGATGCCAGAATCGTGGATTCCTCCTCAGGGCTAATGTAGCCGAGCGAGCACTGCATGGTGAAGCGATCCATCTGGGCTTCCGGGAGTGGATAAGTCCCGCGGAATTCAACAGAGTTCTGAGTTGCAATCACAAAAAACAGGCCGTCAATGGGATGGCATGTGCCTTCTATCGTGGCTTGGCGCTCAGCCATCGATTCCAGCAGTGCGCTTTGAGTACGTGGGGAGGCTCTGTTGATTTCATCAGCCAGCAGAATATCAGTAAATATGGGTCCAGGTTGGAAGGTGAATTCGCTAGTCTTTTGGTTGAGAATAGAGACCCCTAAAATGTCTGAAGGCAATAAATCAGGCGTGAATTGTATACGGCTGAATTTTGCACCGCCAATGGATTTTGCAATGGTTTTGGCCAATGTGGTTTTGCCTGTTCCGGGATTATCCTCCAGCAATACGTGCCCACCTGATAGCATGCATGCCAAAATGTTACGTATGGTTTTGTCATGTCCCTTGATGATGCTGAGGACAGATTTTTCGAGGCGATGCGCGGTATCAAGAGATTTCATTCAGGCTTGTCGTAGTGTTTGTTTGTCTAACTGTATATATGAGCGAAGAGTTATTGCTCCTTATCTGCGATATCCTTTTTGCAGAGCTGGTAATGCTCCTTGGCGATTCCTTCCAGAATCTTGATAGATGTCTCAGGGGCAGCTTTTTTGAAAGTTTTCCAGTTATCCTCGTTGAGTGCTAATCGTCCACTGTTGCGTGGGTAGCGGAGATCAAGATTTAAAAAGACTTTTGGACCACCCTGGGTATTAGCAACAAGATAGAGGGGATAGTCGTAAAGTCCGGAACTACTTGATTTTACTCTGCCTGATATGCCTACCCAACCAGCTTTTGTCACCGTGCCAAGGATATGAATATCTTCTGACTCGTCCTTAATGCCGCGAGCCATGCGTTCCAAGTGTTCCATGAGTTTGTTTTTATCTGTCCCCCTTAGCACGACACAGTGTGCAAGGCTGGCGGAGATGTCCCCATTGCCAAGTTTTTCGAGATAATCATGCAATTTGCTTTTTGCAAGTTCCTCAGATAGGGGAGTAAGCGGTAAAGGTAAGTCTGTTTGGACCGTTTGGCTGAAAGCTAGTTCGATGTTTTTTTTGTGAATTTGTTTTTTTAGCTCATCCAATACATTGGGCTCTGCGTTGTCATTAGTCGCAAGATAATCTGTGATTAGTTTCAGCGGGGCAATGCGCCACCCGTCTTTGTCCCTGAACATCCAAACCTCTTCTGAGCGATAACGATCGCCAGTGTCGGGCTTGCTGTAATAGAGTTCGGCTAGTGCATAGCCATTTTTCATGACTACTTGTGACAAATCATAACAGGCATGATCATCCAGTTTCAAGTTGTTCCAATAATATGCTGCCGATTCCACGATAAATTTGTGGTTTTTTTCGTTGTCTGAGTATTCATTATTG
>JBDQHQ010000276.1:0-3050 GCA_040264795.1 Akkermansiaceae bacterium
AGTTCGAGCTTTGCTCAGAGCTAATCCCGAGAAATTTACTCAGGGAGTAACATGAAAATCGTTTCGGTAAAAAAAGGCTCGGACAAGCAACAGAATCGCGAGTCGGGCAAGCAATCAGATAGTAACAAGGGCGACACTCAATCCCCAAACAATAAGAATAACAACAAGAAGAACAGGGCGAAGCACAAAAACAAACGCGCCCGCCGCGACAACAACAAGCGGGAGCGTAAGCCCATTGTCCTGACCGGCGATCCCGTTGATGTGAATGGCATGTTGGAACTTGCGCCCAAAGGTTTTGGCTTTCTTCGCGTTCCAGGAAAAAATTACGCTCAGTGCAAGGAGGATGTATTTGTGCCACCGGACTTCATCCGCAAGCACGGACTGCGTGCCGGAGTATGGATCCACGGCGTTTCTCAGGACGGCCCGCGTGGCCCGCAGCTCACTGAAATCAAAACCGTCAATGACCTCTCCCCTGATGAGGCCTTCAAACTCCCCCACTTTGAAGAGCTCAAAGCTGTTAATCCGGATCGCCGCATTGCTTTCGAGACAACCCCTGAGCGTTTCACAACACGGGTGCTCGACATTATCGCCCCCGTCGGTCGCGGTCAGCGTGGACTCATCGTGTCTCCACCCAGATCCGGCAAGACAACTCTGCTTCTGCACATGGCGGAGGCCATTAAGGAAAAGTATGACGAGTCCATACACCTGATTGTCTTACTTGTGGACGAGCGTCCCGAGGAAGTCACCGAGTTCCGCCGCTGTCTGCCTGATGCGGAAATCTACGCAAGCTCTAACGATGACGGTGCACGCAACCACTGCCGTATTTCCGAAATGTGTATTGAGCGCTGCAAACGCCTTGTCGAAGGCGGCAAAGACGTTCTCGTTCTCATGGATTCAATTACTCGTCTGGCCCGTGCTTACAATACCTCCATGCGTGGAGGCAAAGGACGTGGTTACCAATCCGGCGGTATCGTTGCAGGTGCACTTGAAATGCCTCGCCGGCTTTTTGCTGCCGCTCGAAACACCCGTAGTGCCGGCTCCCTGACAGTGTTGGCCACAGCTCTCATCCAGACCAATTCCCGAGCGGACGAGGCTATCTTCCAGGAATTCAAAGGCACGGGTAATATGGAACTCGTTCTGGATCGTCGCATTGCTGAGCAATACATCTACCCGGCGGTTGATATTTTCAAATCAGGCACCCGCAGGGAGGAGCTCATCATGGCTGAGCATCTGCTACACAAAATCAATCTTATCAGAAGAGGCTTGGCCGGCCACCGCCCTGAGGAAGCCATGGAGAGACTTCTCTTCTTCCTCAAAAAGTTTCCCAATAATGCCCAGATGCTCATGGAGATCAAAGGCTAGAGAATATATCCTGATAATTTGTGATTCATCATTGGCATGTCTACCAAACTCACTCGTAATTTCTCAATTATTGCCCACATCGATCATGGCAAGACCACCTTGTCAGACAGATTGTTGGAATTCACCCAGACCATTTCGGAGCGCGAGCAGCAAGACCAGCTTCTCGACGCCATGGACTTGGAGAGAGAACGTGGTATTACCATCAAATCACACCCGGTTAGCATGTTCTACAAGGCCAAGGACGGTGAGACCTACCAATTGAACCTCCTCGACACACCCGGACACGTTGACTTCTCCTATGAGGTTTCTCGCTCACTGGCTGCTTGTGAAGGTGCACTACTCATTGTCGATGCCGCTCAAGGAGTAGAAGCTCAAACCATGGCGAACCTTCACCTCGCTAATGAGCAGCAACT
This sequence comes from Akkermansiaceae bacterium, assembly GCA_040264795.1. GTDB lineage: Bacteria > Verrucomicrobiota > Verrucomicrobiia > Verrucomicrobiales > Akkermansiaceae > Oceaniferula. The sequence goes on from JBDQHQ010000276.1 coordinate 1,776, forward strand.
CACAATCATTCCCGTAATCAACAAGATCGATTTACCCTCGGCCGATTTACCCAAGGTTCACAAACAGCTCGAAGACATTATCTGCATACCTGCGGATGAAGCTATTCCCGCATCTGCTAAAAACGGCATCGGCATTGAAGACATCCTGGAAGCGGTCGTAGATCGCATCCCACCCCCTGTTGAAGATGATGACAAGCTGCTGCGCGCCTCTGTTTTTGACTCCGTTTACGACACCTTCCGCGGTGTTGTATCCTATGTGCGAGTGATGTCAGGTAGCATGAAACGGGGCACACGCATCAAACTTTTCCACACGCCCAAAACCTATGAAATCAAGGAGGTCGGGGTTTTCACCCCCGGCATGACCAAACGTGACGAGCTAGTCGCCGGTGACGTTGGCTACGTCATAGCAAACATGAAGTCCGCCGATGAGGTCAAAATCGGAGATACCATAACCGACACCACCCACCCATGCCCCGAGCCGCTCCCTGGCTTCAAGGAAATCCAGCCCATGGTTTTTTCAGGCATTTACCCTGTTGATTCCTCTGACTTCGAAGCCCTTAAACTCGCCATGGGCAAACTCCAGATCAATGACGCAGCCTTCACCTGGCAGTCAGAATCATCGGTGGCACTTGGCTTTGGCTTCCGCTGTGGATTCCTCGGCTTGCTTCACATGGAAATCATCCAGGAACGACTCCGACGTGAGTTCAACATGGATATCATTTCCACCTATCCCTCTGTCATTTACGAAGTCACCAAAACCAATGGTGAAGAAATCATCATTGATAATCCCTGTTTGCTCCCCGAGTCTCAGGAGGTTCAGGAAATTCGCGAACCCGTAGTTCGGCTCTACATCATGATCCCGGGTGATTACATTGGGGAAATGATGAAGCTCGTCATGGAAAAGCGCGGTGAAATGGAAAACACCGAAACCATTGATGAAAGCCGAGTCATGCTCACCTGCACTATTCCTCTTTCTGAGATCCTCATCGACTTCAACGACAAGCTCAAATCCATGACTCGTGGGTATGGCTCGATGGACTATGAGCATGCAGGCTACAAACCAGGCAAACTCGTTAAAATGGATATCCTCATAGCCAGTGAGCCAGTGGATGCGTTTTCATCCATCGTGCATGTCGACAAAGCAGCACCCTACGGGCGCCACCTCTGCAAAAAACTCAAGGACGTCATCCCCCAGCAACTTTTTGTCGTAGCCATTCAAGCAGCTATCGGCGGAAAAATCATTGCCCGTGAGTCCATTTCCGCCATGCGCAAGAA
>JBDQHQ010000277.1:0-3047 GCA_040264795.1 Akkermansiaceae bacterium
CATCCGAATTCCCTCAGGCGTTGCCGGCCAAGATGTACTTGCCGCTTGGTTTCCTGCCAAGTCGACACTCTATGTGGGAGAGCAGTGCCCGGTGACCTTGAAGATATACGTTCCCAGAGCACTCAACCCAACAAGCTGGGGCATGCCCGAGCCAGAGAAAAACAACTGCCTGGCATGGCGCTTCAACCCACCTTCCAGAGACAGCCTCGGCGAGGTGATCATCGATAACAACTCATACATCTCTGCTCCATTCCAAACCACCTTGAGCGGCATCAGCGCCGGAACAGCCACTTTTGGTCCCACCAGTCTCAACATTGTCTCAAGACAACGTAGGATGGATCCCAGAAGGGGTATCGTCATATCCGATAAATCCCTAAGCCTTGAGCTACCGGCCATTGATTTCCGTATTTTGCCCCTCCCCCCAGGGGCTCCCGATGGTTTCAAGGGGGCCGTCGGTAGATTCAGCCTCCGGGCAGAATCTAAGAATGCTACCATCAAAGACACGGATGCCGCAGAAGTCCTTATCTGGATTGAAGGAGAAGGTAATTTGGAAAACATCGAGGCCCCGCAGCCTGGGGGACCTGGCTGGAAAGTCATTGACTCATCAAAGGTGGAACGAGGTGGTGAGCGAAGACACATCCGTGGTGCGGTTACCTTCCGCCAAATCCTTCGCCCTGAGCCCTCTGCCACGCTGCCTACAACTATTCCGCCCTATGAGCTGAGCTTCTTTAATCCGGACAACCAATCCTACTACACGCTAAGCACGGCCGCTATTCCCATAAGCGTCCAACGCACCTTGACAGCCCCGCCACAGGGCCCAACTCAGACGACAAGCCCCCCTGATCCGGAAACACAAACTCCGGAGCAAATGAGCGATATCCTTGGTTTTATCAAGCATTCCCAATCCGGGCCACCTTCCGGGGCAGGCAAACTCACCAGCTACCTCCGCCACTACTGGCAGCTCATTCCCGCCTTGCTGTGCCTGGTATTGGTTGCCATTCCCCTTTCCCATCGAATCAAGGCTTACCGGCAGAGCAATTCCGGACATCGTGACCGCAAGCAAGCACTCAAAGCGATCAGCGAGGCCGCTGACACCAAAACTTTTTACCGCCGGGCCGGGCGCTTTATCGAGCAATGGCTCAACCCCGATGAAGAACTCAAGCAAATCCTCGCTGAGCGTGATGAGCACTGCTTTTCCGCCGATCAGAAAGAAAACACCGGGATTTCCGCTGAGCGCCGCCAGCAAATCACCGATTTACTCAAACGCCATGCAAAGCTGTGCCTGATCGTCATGCTCGCGTGCCTGAGTATCTGCCCGCTCAGAGCAGCATCTGACGCATCTGACCAAGCAGAACCGGCTACAACACGGCCCACAGATGCCTCACAAGCCGGAAACAAGGCCCTTGTTGCACTTGAGCAAGGCCGCTACCAGACGGCTATTGAGCTCTACGAGGAGCAATATCCTGATCCTGACCATACTCCTGCTGATATTCTCTACAACATCGGCAACTGCCACTACCATCTGGAGCAAGCCGGCCCGGCAGCCCTCGCATGGCGCCGTGCTTTGGCAAAGCAGCCCGATCACCGACAAGCCCGTAAAAACCTCCGTTTTGTCGAGCTCAAGGAAGGTGCCATCGTTCCTGAAATCAAGCTCTGGCAGGAGAAACTCAGCACCCAGCCGCTGAGCCTCTATCAAATCCTTTACCAAGCCTCCCTATGGCTACTACTCATCATCATTTTTGTTCTGCGCGTGATCAAGCCAGCATACAAAACCCCGCTGATCGTCATAGCCCTGCTCATGCCCTTTACGGCGCTCACTGGTGTGTTGGGTAGCTATTTCTACCCGGATAGTGACTTCCGCACCCCGTTTGATCAACAAGCGGTATGCCTCAAGCAAACAAGCCTCTACTCACAGGCACACCGGGAAGCTCAAACTAGCATGACACTCTCGAGCTGCTCCCTGATCACCATCAACTCTACACGGGATTCCTGGCTTCATATCACCACAGCGGATGAGCAAAGCGGGTGGGTAGAGAGCAAGAGCGTCGCACGCGTAATGCAGGCTGACTGATGATCTTGGATCTTGAGGATATCTCGATACAGCGAGCCCCTCAATCCAACGTCCCCATAAAAACCCCGGCTTGCTTAGAGCAAACCGGGTTGGGAATTGAGTTAATCGCTTGATATGCTCCAGCGATTGAGGTGGGCTTTTTACAAGCTTATTGATCAATCGCTCTATGAACTAGTTGCCACTAAGATTCTTGCTGAAATCAGGTTTGATCACGGATACGACCTTGCCCTTTTTGAAGGAAACCTTGCCGCTGAGTCCATGTTTGTCACCCAGTTTGGTCTCGTAGAAGTAGACCATATCAATCCTGGGTTTGAGGGATTTGACCGATCTTGGTGGCTTGCCCAGAGCGTCCTCCACTTGCTGCATACTGGCACCATTGACTACAGTTTTCCATTGATCCTCCTCGGTCCAGCGAAGATCACGCCAGGCGCTGTTGCTGAGGATGTTCAGTGTTGAGTTATTTCCGGCTCCTCGGTTGGCCGTGCTAGTGTTGGTTGCGAGTACTTTGGCCTCCTTGGTTTTCTTTTCATTCACCGAAAGGCGGGATTCGAGTTGGGCAAGACGCTTCTCAAGAGCGGCAATTTGGGCCGCCATTTCCTCCTCGCTGGCAGCGGAAACAGAGGGAATAAGGACTAGTGCTGCTGCCGCGCAGCAGACGGATTGACGGGTCAACAAGATGGAACTGAACATAGGTTCAAAGTCCTCCAGATCCCATCGCGTGGCAAGCAGAAAATGGAATGTCGCTATCGGACCAGCGCAAACCAAAAAAAGCCTCCCAGCGCAAGCTGGGAGGCTCAGAATTAAAATTTGATCTAAATCAAATTAGAAGGTGAAGAGAACCTCAACAGCACCAACAAGTGCTTCGTAGTCGGTATCTTCAGCAATTTCACCATCAACGTAGCTGATCTCAGTGATCACTGCAAGGTTGTCAGTCACTGCGTAGTTATGCGCAATTGTATACTTGAGAAAACTAACC
>JBDQHQ010000278.1:0-3036 GCA_040264795.1 Akkermansiaceae bacterium
ATCCTCGAACCAGGTGCGGGCTTGGTCTCCGAGAGCGGCTTTGTCTTCCGCTCTCATCAGTAGTAGTTGTTGAATGTTTTTTTCCAGCTTGTCGGGATCCACATCAAAATTAGTTCCCAGATGGCGTGGCTCTGAGTGATGATAAGGAACTGTGATGCCACGAGCCGGTGTGATGAGTTCGTTCATTGGCGGTGCATCAGTAGTGACAACAATAGCGCGGCAACTCATTGCCTCAACGATATAGTGGCCCCAGCCCTCGGAGAGTGAGGTGCAGAGGTGAATGCCGTGAGTGTTGAGGTGTTTTCTGATTTCCTCGTGAGGAATGTAGTCGGTGATGAGTTGGACGTTGTGAGGCACTTTGCCTGGCGCATTTTCCTTACACTGCACCATCGTGAGTTGTGGCCATTCCGGGTGTTTCTTCCACAATTCGAGAATGGTTTCGCTGCCCTTGAGCGTGCTGCGCCCAGCCAAGTGAAAAAACGATTGATAGTCCGGCTGGATGGACTCGTCCAGTAGATCAGAGGAAGTGAAGCCGATGAATTGAGTAGGATGGGCTAAGCCTGAAAAAATTTCCTCTGCATGGCGGCTCTTGCAGAGAATATGGTCAATTTTTGCAAGATGCCTGAGATGGCGACGGGGAAAGCGCTCTTGATTGGGAATGAGTAAGTTGCTCTTAGCGCAGCCGAGCCAGCGCGGGAAGACACGCTCCAGAAAAATGTTGGTATCGAACTGAGCTTTGCCGGGGAAGATGGAGCGCAAAGGGGAAATGCCACGGCAGTGTGAGACAGTCACATCATATCCTGCTCTAGAGAATGTGCTGTGGAGTAAATCCACATCACGGTCCAGGCCTACACCGTTGGTTCGGGCAATGATGTTGATCTTGATGGGCATTTGGGGAGGCTGGCTGATCTGCTGGTTCTTGGATACCTGTTTACTATTGAATTTGGTGAGCTCATGACATCATTTACCGATGATCTCGCTGAAGCAACGCTAAACAAGAAGGTAAAAGCTTGTGGATATCCTAAGGTTCGACCATGTAGAGTCTTGGGAAAACTGTGAAAATTTTACGATGGAAAAGAATTTCACGTGCTACCTTTGGGTGCCAATCGAGCTTGATTCCTTTCTGAACAGCATATTGTTTTTCATCGCTTTTATCAGAACGTTTGGATAGTTGGCTCGAAGCGATAGTGTAGAGATAAAGAACTTTTTTGATTAGAGCCGCATTTAATTTTTTATGGGCTGCTTGAGACCAGAAATCCATATCGCCCATGATCTTGTAATGCTCGTCAAACATACCGATTTTCCGGTCTATGTTCTTTCGCCATGCTGAGAAAGGCCCCGGGCGACGTCCAATTTTTAGTTTTTTAAGGCGATCAGGATCAAAGCTATCCATTGATCCCGGTGATTCCTGATTTTGGTATGCTATCATCACAGAGCATAAATCCACGGAAGGTTCGGCATCCATTCTGGCCACAATATATTCCAGACATCGTGGGTGCAGAGCATCATCCATATTGCTATTGCAGATAATATCAGCTCTGGCTTCTTGCCAGCCTATGTTCCATGCCTCGTAGAGTGTTTTTCGCTCGTCTCTGGTGATCAGCCGGATATTTGAAAACTTCTCGGTATACGGGCGGATAACTTCCCGCTCATGCTCGGGAGAGTTAGTCTCCACAAAAATAAACTCAGCTTCTTCAAAGATGGTTTGTTTTTGAATTTCACTGATTTTTTTCTCAACAAATTCGATATCTGAATAGGTGCTGATGATGCAGGAAATTCTTGGTTTCTCGGCCACAACGCACAAAACCATATATAAGCATTTATGACAAGATCCTATGATGAACGGGTAGTCCTTTGATGAGTGGCTTCACGCTGATGTGAAGCTGTGTTTTTTTTGTAGGAGAAATGATTTGCCCTTAAGATCATCGAGGGATGAAGTTGGAGGCATTTGATGCATTCTGTGGGGGATGCCAGTTGGCCCAAACAAGATTTTTCAGGGTAACACTTGCGATTTTAATCAATATTGAAACATTACTTCTGCTTCTGAGAGGTTGACTGCTGGAATGCTTACATTAATCTCACTGCGCGAAGGTAGTTGCTAGATGCCCAGTCAGTAAACGAAATGGGTCTCGGTGGAGAGACTTAGTCTACCTGCCAGTCGCTTTATGTCACATGGATCTCAAACCGCAGAATTTCCGAATTACTATTGAGAAGGTTTCTTTTGGGTGTGGGTCTCCATTGGATGAAATCTCTCTTGAGGGTGTAAAGTGCCTAAGGCACCTTGCAGGTCGGAGAACGGTTTGGCAGGTCTTGCATGAGGGAAGCACAATACTGCTAAAGTTGTTTTACAAGCACCCGAAACAGTTGAGGGATGTAGGCAGGGAATGGGACAATGCGAGCCGCTTATATGATGAGGGAGTTCAGATACCTAAACCTTTATTTACGGGTAGGTCCAGTGACGGTGTAAGCGTTGTCGCTTTTGAGTTTATCGAAAATGGAAGAGTTCTTGGTGAAGCATTGGCAGGTGCTGATGTTTCTGTGCAGCAAAATTCTCTCAGTCAATTGCTAGCGATGCACGCTCAGTTACACTCGTTGGGTTGCTATCAAAGCGATAATCATTTGGGCAATTACCTGTGGAATGATAATGACCTTTATATGCTGGATGCTGCGTCCTGTGTTTTTAAGTCCGCTTCCTTAAGCATAGGCGAGCGCATTAAAAATATGGCGATGCTTGAAGCAAATATTCCTTTGCCACTAGGCGGTCTTTATAGCGAGGCATTTCCTCAATATTTGAAGCATTGTCAGGGCAAAGTTGATCCGGCCGTATTTTCCTCGAGATATACCGGTGCATTTACCAAAGCTGTTCGTAAGAGGCTTGAGGATTACCGTCGCAAAACAAAGCGATCTTCGAGTGAGTTGGAAAGGGTCAAGCTGCCGGGCAAAACATGGCATGCATGCCGTAATATGGATGCTGGGCTGAAACAGAAGTTGTTGGATGATCCTGACCAGTTTTTCATGGCCGATGAACTCCTGAAA
>JBDQHQ010000279.1:0-3030 GCA_040264795.1 Akkermansiaceae bacterium
AAAATGAATATTTTGGTAACAGGCGGGGCCGGATTCATTGGCTCCAATCTCGTCCATCTTCTCATCGAGCGCGGCCATACCGTGCTCAATATCGACAAGCTCACCTACGCGGGAAACCTGGCCTCGCTCTCAGCTATTGAGGATCATCCAAACTACAGCTTTGTTCAAGCTGACATTTGTGACGCGCCCAAGCTGCGTGAGTTATTCACTGATTTTCAACCATACGGAGTGATGCACCTAGCTGCCGAGTCTCATGTGGACCGCTCCATCGACGGCCCGGGTGAGTTTATCCAAACGAATGTGGTAGGAACCTACACCTTGCTCGACGCAGCACTCACCTACTGGCGCAGCTTGCCAGAGGCAGGGGAGAACGAACAAAATCATTCATCTGCCATCATTCATTCGCCATCGAAGAAATCTTTCAGATTTCTTCATGTCTCAACCGATGAAGTCTATGGAAGCCTGGGAGACACCGGTCAATTTAAAGAAACGACACCATACGATCCACACTCACCTTACAGTGCCAGTAAGGCATCCTCTGATCACCTGGCACGTGCCTGGGCGGACACCTTTGGTCTGCCAGTTTTGATTACGAACTGCTCGAACAACTACGGCCCTTACCAATTTCCTGAGAAACTCATCCCTGTAGTCATCCTCAAGGCTCTGGCCGGAGAGTCCATTCCAGTTTACGGGGCAGGGGAAAACATCCGTGATTGGCTCTATGTAGAAGATCATGCCGAGGCCCTTCTTACGGTTCTAGAGACCGGCACTGTGGGGGAGACCTACAACGTAGGTGGCAACAATGAGATGAAAAATATCGATCTCATCAAGCTCCTCTGCAGCATCCTTGACGAACTCGTCCCTCCCAGTAGTCAGTCATCACTCATCAGCCATCAGCCATCAATCAAGTCGTATAGCGACTTGATTACTTTTGTCACCGATCGACCAGGTCATGACCTCCGCTATGCTATTGATGCATCCAAAATCAAGACTGACCTCGGCTGGGAACCCAAGCAAAACCCAGAATCTGGCTTCAGGAAAACCGTACAATGGTATCTCGCAAACGAATCCTGGTGGAAAGCCGTCCTGGACGGAAGCTACAAGTTGGAGAGACTAGGCAAAGCCTAGAGTATCAATCATCGCTCGTCACAAATCAAAAATCTTCGATTTTTATGATCATATTACTAGGCGGAAGCGGTTACGTAGGTAACGCATTTCAGAACTACTTTCAAAAAGAGGGTTTAGAGTATCGCTCGGTGGCGCGCAGTGAGTGTGACTACACAGATAAGGACGCACTGAATCAGCTGCTCAAAGAGACAAACCCGGACTTTCTGGTCAATACAGCCGGTTACACAGGCAAGCCTAATGTAGATGCATGTGAGCTACATAAATCTGAATGTCTCGATGGTAATGCCGTTCTTCCAGGAACGATTCGAGAGGTATGTGAATCTCATAAGATCAAATGGGGGCAAGTATCCTCTGGTTGCATCTATACTGGTCGCCGTGATGACGGTGAAGGTTTTACCGAAGATGACGTCCCTAATTTCTCATTCAGGACCGATAACTGCAGTTTCTACTCTGGAAGCAAGGCATTAGGTGAGGAAGTTCTAGAGGGTGCTGAGAACTGCTACATTTGGCGACTAAGAATTCCTTTCAATCATGTGGACAGCCCCCGCAATTACCTCAGTAAATTGATTAATTACGACACATTGCTCGAAGCGGAAAACTCAATTTCTCATATTGATGAATTTGTCCGCTGCTGCACTCAGACTTACAGCAAACAAGTGCCTTTCGGAATCTACAACGTTACCAACACCGGATTCGTCACTACCCATGAAGTGGCAGATTTAATCAAAACCCACTTGCTGCCCGACAAAGAGTTCAAGTTCTTCAGCGACGAAGATGAGTTCATGAAACTAGCCGCCAAAACCCCACGCTCTAACTGCGTCATGGACAACTCCAAACTCCGTGCTACCGGCATCGAAATACGAGAGGTTCATGAGGCGATTGTCCAATCGCTTCTCACCTGGGTGAGATGATGTCGAAGGAATGATAGCGGATGAATGATGAGGCAGTAATTAAAGAGATGTGGGGAGAATAATGAAGAGTTTTCATGAAATGGAAGTTTGGCAGGATGCTCAAGATTTAGCTGCGAATGTTTATAATGATTATTCCAAGGTGAAGGATTATTCATTCTACGACCAAATCAAGCGTGCGGCAGTCTCTATTTCAAATAACATCGCAGAGGGCGCAGAACGTGTCACTTCAGCAGATTTCGCCAGATTCCTCGATATTGCTAAAGGTTCGGCGGGAGAAGTCCACAGTATGTATCGCCTCGCGCTACGACTCGGGTTTGTTTCTCGGGATTGCTCCGAAGAACGTTGTCGTCAATGTGTCAGTATATCAAAACAGCTAGGTGGATTTGCAAAATTCCTGCGTAGTGGGAAACTATAGTGCCATCAGTTATCTGCAATCTTTAATCGGCAATCAGCGCGAAGCGCTCATCCGCCATCATGCATCGCCGCGCAGCGGCAAACATCAGTAATCAAAAATCTTCGATTTTTATGAAAGGCATCGTCTTAGCAGGTGGCGCAGGCACGCGTCTCCACCCAGTCACAGAAACGATCAGTAAGCAGCTCTTGCCCATCTATGATAAACCGATGATTTATCATCCCATCTCGGTGCTCATGCTGGCTGGGATTAGGGAGATTCTCATCATATCAACCCCAGAGGACTTGCCCATGTTCCAACGTTTGCTCGGTGATGGTTCCAAATTTGGAGTTGAGTTTACTTATGCTGAGCAGCCCAGTCCCGATGGTCTTGCACAAGCATTTATCATTGGAGAGGATTTCATCGGTGAAAATCGTGTAGCTCTGGTGTTGGGAGATAACATTTTCTACGGAAGAGGATTTTCGCCCATTTTAAAGAAAGTAGCCGAGAGACAAAGTGGAGCGACTGTATTTGGCTACAAGGTCAAAGATCCGGAGAGGTTTGGAGTCATTGAGTTTGATGATTCTGAAAAGGTCTTGT
>JBDQHQ010000280.1:0-3024 GCA_040264795.1 Akkermansiaceae bacterium
CAGTTGCTTGGTAAATTCTTGTGTGTCTTTATTCATTCGGATGCGATTGCAACACCGGTGGCGGGCCGGCGGGCTTGCCGGTTTTTTTATCGAGCGGATACTTCGGCTGCCAGGTGGGATGTTTCTGGCTGAGCCAGGCGTTGATCTTCTTGGATAATTGGGAAGCGATCTTGGGCTTGTCCGCGATCAGGTCGCTGTCCTCGCCGACGTCATCACTAATGTTGTAGAGCTGCCAGGCATCCGCCTCGTAGAAGTAGAGCAGCTTGTAGCGCTTGCCGTTTACCTCATCGATGGCGACAACACAGGGCTGGGCACGGATGTCCATGTAGCCGGGGAAGAGGTAAAAAATGGGAGCGCGTTTGCCAGCAGCATCTGGCTGATACAGGACCTTGGCAAAGGACTCGCCGTCGAGCGGGTGCTTGGCATCGGGGGGAGTCCATTGGTTGCCGGCGAGCTCGAGACAGGTGGGGTAGAGGTCAATGCCGTGCACCATGCGATCGGTCACGGTGTCCGGAGGGATCACGCCCGGCCAGGAGACAATCCAGGGAACACGAATGCCGCCCTCGGTGAACATGCCTTTCACTCCGCGTAGCGGGTTGTTGTTAAAGTGGGTGCCGCCATTGTCCGAGGTGAAGATGACCACGGTGTTGTCACGGATACTGTCACTGGTGTCGCCGTCGCCGTCCGGGTCATCGAGTGTCTTGATGAGACGTCCGAGAGTGTGGTCCATGCCCGCGATGAAACCAGCGAGCTCGGCCTTCTTTTTCTGTTTCGCGGGCAAACGCTTCTTTGCGTCCTTTTTCAGATCAGGGCGGGAGATTACCGGGCCATGCACTGCGTAGGCGTGGAGCTGCAGGTAAAAGGGTTTACCAGTAGCATTTAACTTACCCACGGTTTCCTCCATGGCATCAGCAAGGGCATCACAGACGTGCTTCGGCTCGCCGATCTGGCTGGTGGGAATGTTGTGCTTTTTGGCGTAAGCCTCGGTGTAGGGTTTGCCAAAGCGATCGAGGTCACCGCGTCCTAGGCCCGGAAAGCTCCACTTGCCCTGCTGCTTTTTGGCGAAGCAGACGGGCTGGTGGCCCTGACTGTATCCCCCGATGTTGATGTCAAAGCCCTGGTTCTCCGGCAGGGTGGCATCCCCACCTTCATGGCCACCGGCGTGATACTTGCCGATGTGGGCGGTGGCGTAGCCGTTTTTTTGCATCGCCTCGGCAATGGTGACCCCTGCTGCTGCAACGTCCTGGCTTTGTTCGGGGCCTTTGAATTTCGCCTGCTCCTTGGAGATACCCGGTGCCTTGTAGCGGTTCAGGTTGTGCACCACATACACGTCGTTGTTGACCCGTGCCGGATACTGGCCGGAGAGAATGGCCGCTCTGCTCGGCGCACAGTTAGGCTGCATGTAAGCGTGGGTGAAGCTGAGTCCATTCTTGGCGAGCTGATCGATGTGAGGGGTGAGGAACTCACCACTGTGCGTGCCCATGGTAGCCTTGGCGGCACTGATCTGGTTCCAGCCGAGGTCGTCGATCAGGTAGATGACAATGTTCGGCTTTTTCACTTCCTCAGCTGCTACGACGGGCATGCCTAGCCCCAGCACGATGGCCAATAAGACGGGAAAGCTTTTTAATGCTGGGATCATGTTCATTCTGTTGTTCTGTATTACTTCGTTAGGTAAGCATCCGCCCAGCTGGCGTGGTCTCCCCCGCCGCCATTGCCGCCGTCGGTGACGATCAGGGTGAGTTTTTGGGCACCGGTTAGGGGGATGGTAAGAGCTTTCGTTTGGTAAGATGGGCTGGGGATTTTGCCGGTGGTGAAGACCTCCTTGTCATCGACTAGGATCTTCATCTCAACGAGCCCGCCCTTCTCGGTGCCAGGCACGACATGGAAGATCTTGTACTTACCCTCGAGTGGAAAAACGAGCTTCGAGGGAGCATGGACACCGAGGCCGCGGTCGTAGCTCTTGCCACCGACACGGATCTTTTGCTTAGCCTCGACCGACATATCCTGCATCACCCGCCAGAAGCTATCGACTTCGCTGGCCATGCCGGGGGTCAGATAGTAGCGCCCCTGGGCATCGGGCTTGAGTTCTGGAATGACCCACTTGAATTCAGCAAAGACGACCTTGGTGATGTCTTCACCCGGCTTGGGCCTCATCCCGATCGTGCCCGCCACTGACCAGTCGCTCAGTGGCACTGCGTTATTAGTCAACAGGTTGGCGGGAATGGTCATCTGCTGCCATTCGTTTGAGGCCGTGATCTCGAGCTCAGTGGAGTAGCCTTTATCGACACTCATGATGAGCTTTTGTGGCTGGGTGCAGTAGAACTTGAAGCTGAGGCTGGCACCACGGGGTGCTTTGTATTTGGGGTCACTAAATTGGCTGCTACTCGTGCCGCGGCGATTATCAATCGGGCGAAAACCACTGATGCCACCAACCCCCTCGGCAGGGGCACTGTGCTTCCACTTGTCAGCACCACCGGGAAGTTCATTGGTCTTGGTGTCTGTGGCAATGGCCTTGCCCAGCTTGGAGGGAATCACGGCTTCAAAGTCCGATGAGACGACACAGTCATTCTGATAGCGAATGTTCGCGTAGGAGAAGACATAGTCATCGACATTCATCACCGGCAGCTTGGCGATCCAAGCATCCCCCTTGCGAACAGATGGCACATCCCGCCAGTAGCGCGCGATGTTGTTAGCTTCGCCAAGGCACTGATAAATTTGCAGCTCTTTGATCTTCCCAGCATCGGCAGGAGTCAGGTGCAGCTCCGGCACGCCGTCTGCACCAAGCACGATCTTTGACTTGGGCCGCTCAGGCCAGAAGTGGTCCTTGCCGAGCACGCGTTTTTCCAGCCAGAGCTTGCAGTTGTCTCCCAGCTTCTCGGTGTTGTGGTGCCCACGTGCCTGAACGGCGAAATCCCATGGTACTTCTGGTTTAAATGCCGCAAAGGTATCCCCCGCTCGCTCGTGTCCTCCGTGGTGGTCGTTGGAGCCATTGAGCCAGAGGCTGGCTGCAGTGATGTGCGGTGC
>JBDQHQ010000281.1:0-3010 GCA_040264795.1 Akkermansiaceae bacterium
ATTCATCGTGGTCATGCTATTTGTTCTCACTGAGGTGGCATCGGCAGTGGACATCACCGGACAACAAAAAGTCAACAAGCTCAAGCAGGAGCTGGCAGACATTGATTCCCAGCTGGACAATCTTGCCAACTACAACCCACGCAGTGGCGTTGGCACCGGCGGCTTCAGATCAAAGCGACGCATCCAGGCCACTCATCCAGAGTGGGTCGAAATCCACCTCGGGCAGAATAGCAAGATCGACGAGATCGTCCTGGTCCCGGAGATACGGCGCAGTAGTGATACCAGCCTGAAAGCCGATGGCTTCCCCCAGAAGTTCCGCATCCTTGCCGGCATGGCAGGAGACAGGAAGGGCAAGGTCATCGCCAGCTACACCAGGAAAGATCAGATCCTGCCACGTATTGCCCCCCTGGTCATCCCCTGTGATGGCATAGAGGCCTCCTGGATCCGCCTTGAAGTCAGCGAGCTCAGCCCGCGCACATGGGATAGCGGATACTCCCTGCACCTGTTTGAAATCCTCGTATTCAGTGGCTTGGAAAACATCGCCTTGCACCAGCCTGTGAAGGTCTCATCACAAAACCTGATGGCATCTGACAAATACCACGCGGCCTTCCTGGTCGATGGCTTTCTTCCTTACGTGATGGACGCTGCCAAGGGGGAAAGAAGTAATGCCTTTCTGGCTCCTTCCCCACCGGGTCGTCCCGGATATCTGGTGATCGATCTTGGCAAGGCCCATTCCATTGACCAGGTCTACCTACATGCCGTGGACTTGAGTGACGCCATTCCACAAAAACGCTTCACCAACTTCGGCATGCCACGCCATCTCATTATCGAGGGCGCTCATGCTGCGGACTTCAGCGATGCAGAGCAGCTCACGGAATTCAAAGTCGCATCCGTGTTTGATGCCGGGCCCATCATGATGGAAAAATTCCCGGCTTCCAGCTGCCGCTACGTTCGCCTGCGCGTGATCGAGCCTGACACCGCTACCATGGTGACCGGAGGCAGAAAAACCGCTGGCAATGTCGGCTTCGCCGAGGTGGAATTATTTTCCCAGGGTATCAACGTGGCAAAGGGCAAACCCGCCAGTGGCAGCTATGGATTGGATGGCTTGAGCCGGTCTTACAACGCACTCACCGACGGGCGGAATTTTTATGGGGAGATCTTACCCCTGAGGGAATGGCTCGGTGAACTTGCCCTGCGCCACGAGCTGGAGCTGAAACGGCCCCGCGTCCAGCAAAGCCTGGCCAGCCTCTATGAGCAGCAAAAAAGCCTACTCAACCGCCTGATTGTTTTGGCGATCGCACTGGCCGCGGCCGTGGTCGTCACCCTGGTTGTGACCCGCATGCTCAGGATGAGGCAGATCGCCCGTATCCGGGAGCGTCTGGCTGCTGACCTGCACGATGAGCTGGGAGCCAACCTGCACACCATCGGCCTGCTCAGTGACTTGGCAACGGACAGCCAGGGCGATGAACAAGAATTTACCGAGATCCACCGCAGAATCAGATCAGAAGCAGATCGCTCCGGCATCGAAGTCCGCAATAGCATGGACCTGCTCGCCATGGATGATTTTTGCTCGAACCTGGAAGGTGACATGCAGCGCGCAGCGCGCCGGATCATGGCCAAATTGAAGCATCAGCTCACCATCGAAGGGCAGGCCTATCTCAAAAAGCTCAAACCCCGGATTCGGGTGGACTTGTTTTTGTTTTTCAAGGAGTGCCTGGTGAACATCAGCCGGCACTCGGAGGCCTCGGGCATTAGCTCCCACCTGGTAGCGGATCAGACCGGTGTCACCCTGACCATCCGCGACAACGGCATCGGCATGGAAGAGCAGCAAGCCGGATATATCCCCAAATCCCTTGGCCGCCGTGCGCGCTTACTCGGAGCCGAGGTTCATACCGATCGCCCCCCCACAGGAGGCACTACCGTAACACTCAAAATACCCACCAAAAGACTCGGAATATTTAAATCCATCTACCAATGAAAAAAAACATCAACATCATCATGATCGAAGATCATCCGGAATATCGCGAAATTGTCGAAATGGCGATATCGCGGCAAGACGATATGACATTAACCGAGCAATTTGGCACCACTGAGCGGGCCCTCGAGCATCTTCAAAACGCGCCCACAGATACCTTGCCGGATGTCATCTTGCTCGACTTGAGTCTCCCTGGCATGGACGGGCTTGAGGCACTCGAAGAACTCGCCAATACAGCCCCCGGTGTGAAAATCATCATCCTCACCCAGTCTGACCATGAGGACGACGTCCTGAATGCCGTGATTCTGGGTGCATCCGGCTATCTGCTCAAGTCCTCCACCGTGCAACAACTCGTTGAGGGCATCAGAAACGTCATGAAAGGCGGCGCCTCCCTCGATGCCCGAATTGCCAAGTACGTCATGGAGACCCTCAAGGCCAGACTTCCCCACGAGGAGCTGGAGAAAATGCTCACCACACGCGAGCTCGAGATCCTCCAGCTTTTGGCCAAAGGCATGGTCAAAAAGCAAATTGGCAAGGAACTCGGCATCGGAGTCACCACCGTGGTCAGCCATGTTAGCAACATCTATGACAAGCTCGAGGCCAGCAACGCCCCCTCCGCCATCGCCAAGGGCTACAAGCTCGGCATCCTGAAAGTGGGGGAATAGCCGCTTCGCGGCAGTTGGGCCACTACGTGGCCAGTTGAAGTTGATAGTTGAAGTTGAAGCTGTTAAGCGGTCGCTACGCGACGTGATTCCTTGCTATTCAGATCCGTGGGTTAAAACCCACGGCTACGATCATCAGTCGCTACGCGACGCAAGCGACTGTCGCGTAGCGACAACGCATATTAGCCGTGGGTTTCAACCCACGGAAACGGTTCATTCATGTCCTGCGTCGCGTAGCGACCGCTTACAACCGAGAACCAAGAACCAAGAACCAAGAACCAAGAACCAAGAACAGCCGCGAAGCGGCCAACTTCATCTTAAACTGGCCACGCAGTGGCCTACTTCAACTGCCGCGTAGCGGCATCCTAAAAAA
>JBDQHQ010000282.1:0-2996 GCA_040264795.1 Akkermansiaceae bacterium
GCCTGCGCCTTGTCACGGTCATAAACCGCCACTAAGTCAACCTCATCAAGCAGGGAAAACACCCTCGCATGATTCCTACCCATCGCACCTGCACCAGCAACTCCTGCACGTAAATTCATGAGCACAGAACTAGTCGATTCTGCCTGCCATGGCAAGGCTCATGGCACATCAGCAAAGATTGAGGCACAAACACATAAAAATAGCGGGATTCTCCATCATGACTTCAGCGCACGCCGGCACTCCCAAAAAGCCTGTTTTTACACTGGCAAAAACGGGTATTCGTATTAACTTTGGAATAGCCCAAGTTGGTTTTAGGTGATTTAAGCACCCACCGTTACAGCCAAGAACAACGTCGACAGATCATGTATCAAATGAGATGTTTGCTACCGACCTAACCACAAAAGACTCATGAGCCTACACGCCCAACTATCCCCAGAAGCTCAAGCACGTTTGCGCGCCCAACAACGTAATTCCACTATCACGAGTATCATTATTTCTATTCTATCGGTCGTGCTCATCGGCATTCTCCTCCTCTGGATTCTCTTGCCAACGGTCGAGACTTACACCCCTGAAATTGTCTCCTACCAGTCCAATGCCGAGGAGGAGAAAAAAATCCAAAAACGGGAAATGACACGCGCTGTCCAGCGCAAACCGGCAGCCCCATCCAGCCAAATGGCCAGGGTTATTGCTGCCAATACGACTTCTTTGACCGCTGTCCCGATACCTGAAGTGGACACGCCCGATCCATCCGCTGACTTTGGTGACGGTAATGACTTTGGAGATGGCTGGGGCTCCTCTGAGGAGTCCGGCGCCGGCTTCAGTAGTATTCCTGCCACCATGCGTGAACGCTGCTCCAGAGAGGATCGCCTGCAGCGTCTCGCCAACAACGGGGGCAACGAGCAATGTGAAGAAGCCGTCATGAAAGCCCTCCGATGGATCAAGAGCACGCAAAAGCCGGACGGCAGCTGGGGTAAGGATGGTAAAGAGGGCTCATACCCTGTAGCTATGACCGGTTTCTCGATTCTGGCCTACCTTGGACACTGTGAGACTCCGAGCTCCGAGGAATTCGGCGACTCTGTCACTCGGGGAATTTTGTATCTAGTTGACAAGGGCATGAAAAATGAGGGGGAGATGCGTTCAGGAGCAGCCCATGGGCATGCATGGGTCTACGAACACGGCATTGCAACCTACGCACTGGCTGAGGCATACACCTTCTGCAGCAAACTCGGTATCAACATACCCAATCTTGCAGAGGTCACCAAACAGGCAGGTGATATCATCATGCAGGGACAGGCCAAAAGCGGCGGCTGGGTCTATGAGTATGATACGGGCTCCAATGACGGTGACAACTCGGTAGGCTTCTGGCAAATTCAGGCATTGAAGGCCTGCAAACATACCGGTCTCTGGGATGAAAAGGATTTCAAGGATACCATCAAAGACGCCCTTGATTATCTCGATGAAGTGCAGGGCAATTCTGGAGGCATCGGTTATAGAAGAAATCCATCAGTAAGACCAGCGCTGACAGCCGGAGGGGTGTTGGCTTATCAGATGTGGGATAAAAGCAGTGATTCTGTGGTGCGCAAAGGTATTAAATTCATCATGGATAATAATACGGCATTTGACTGGCAGGATGAATCTTCCAACCTCTACTACCACTATTACAATGCGCAGGCGCTCATCAACCGGGGTGGCGGGGTTTGGGACGAGTATAATGAAATATTCCGGGACAAACTGCTCGACGCTCAGAATGATGATGGCTCATGGAGCCGCAAGGAAAAAGTTGCCCATGAGGCTATTGGCACCCACATGCTCACCTGCATGGCTACCTTCATGCTCGAGGTCTATTACCGTTTCTTACCTGCCACGGGACAAAAGACGCGATGATTTAACAGCAAGGTTAGGCTCTGCGATGACAAATCGTGAAGTTTTTGACCAATGCTGAATTAGTTGTCATCGCTAAGAGGATCGCACCCCATTGAGATGGCTACTAATGAGACTCCCATTGCCCTGACCATTGCCGGGGCGGACTGCTCGGCTGGTGCCGGCATTCAGGCAGATCTAAAAACCTTTCTCAATCACGGCATTCATGGCCTCAGTGCAATCAGCTGTGTGGTTGCTGAAACACCAAGGGAGGTTCGTCAAATCGAACCCACAGAAATATCCACGCTCGAGGCTCAGCTCAGGATACTCATCGAGCATTATCCGATCTGCGCTGTCAAAACAGGCTTATTGCCCTCAGTAGAGAGCGTTCGCACCACGGCGAAAATACTCAAAGAGCATCAAATCCCTCTGGTGGTTGACCCTGTGATGATAGCATCCACGGGGTCCAATCTCACCGACGGGGAAACCATTCATGCCCTGACCAATGACTTACTTCCTGTCGCGACACTGGTCACTCCCAACATCCCGGAGGCTGAAGCCCTGCTTGATCGCACGATTCAGTCTGAGGGAGAGCTTGAAGCTGCCGCTCGTGACATTGGGCAGCGATATGACATCTCCTGCCTGCTCAAAGGTGGTCATTTGCCGGGTGAGGGTGATCGACTTGATGTGCTCTGGCATCAAGATCAAGCCTGCCATTTCCAGCATCCCTTTATCCCCACTCCCGCTGGAATACATGGTACAGGCTGCACTCTCTCAGCAGCAATCACCGCTGGTCTGGCGCAAGGTCGAGATATGAGAGAAGCGGTTGCGCGTGCCATCGATTACCTGCCGCAACTCATCAAATCAGCCCATACCTGGGAACACAACAATTACCGCATTAGCTGTTTGGGCTGGTAGAGTCTGCTTGATGCTAGATGCCTGCTACATGCCTGTAAGTAGCCTGCGGGTTTATCTCAACAATAGCCAATAGCGCACAACCATCACCCCATTGGCAGCGTCTTATGACACCACAAGCGCTCAGCCCATAGGAATAACATTGACCTCACGGCAGGTTACTTTAAACACCCGCGCGTCTATTCTTTTCCACCATGAGCCAAGAGACCATTATCTACACC
>JBDQHQ010000283.1:0-2995 GCA_040264795.1 Akkermansiaceae bacterium
AAGCACAAGCCGTCAAACAAGTTCATCGTTTCACGTCGCAAGAAGTAAAAAATCTTTAACTTAGACCAAATATGCCAAGATCACTCAAAAAAGGTGCGTTCGTTGACCAGAAGCTGCTCGCAAAAATCGACGCAGCAGAAGCTAACAAGGACAAAAAACCAATCAAAACCTGGAGCCGTAAATCCGTTATAACGCCGGACTTTGTGGGTCACACTTTTCATGTTCACAACGGAAAGTCATTTGTGACTGTTTACGTGAACGAGAACATGGTTGGCCATAAGCTCGGGGAATTTTCACCCACTCGTATCTTTAAAGCACACGGCGGCTTAGGTAAGCGCTAATTAAGCAGCCTCCTGCCAACTGCATCATTCAATACTCCCGCACTCATATGATTCCAATGCCTCACATCAACATAGCTATCACCGGAGCCATGCTCCTTGGTGGAGTTGGTGTGTGCACCGGGCAGGCCAATAAGAATGATGTAGCGCTGGACACTGACTCAGAAATTCATCAGCTACAGCTTCAACTCGAGAGAGTGCGCCAACAGAATCACACAATTGCGCGTGACCTTGCTGCATCCAAGAAGCGTGAGGCAGAGCTCAGCCAGAGCCTCAATGACCTGAAGTTGCGATTTGCAGCATTGGGAGATAATCTGCTCAATGGTGGCCAGGACGCGATTCTGGATGCTGTTAAGAATGCAGAAGTCATTGATAAGCAATACAGAACTCTTGAAATGGCAGCGATGCAGCTCATGACAGATATGCGGGAATACTTGCGCACGGCTGTGGCAGCTGATCCTGATTCAAGGCTTCGCCTCGAATCTTCAATACGAGAGCTTGACGTAGCCCTCGGATTAAGGCAGAACCCGCGGCCGCAGGGTCCTCAAGGAAGCTTGCAACATGCTAAGATTATCAGCATCGATGCAGAAAGCGGTGTGCTGGTAGTTAATGCAGGTGAAAATCAATCGGTTCGCCGTGGTATGACTTTCACCATCATGCGCGGCAACCAGAAAATTGCTGAGGCAATTGTCACCGATGTCCGTAAGGATTTCAGTGGACTGTTACCAACACAGCTCGATGACAGCAATGATACCGTTCGCTCTGGTGACATTGCATCCATAAAACTTCACAACGACAAATAACCACTTTTCAAACAACTAGAACGATGGAAGTCAAATCCACATACAAATACGCTCGTATCTCTCCAAAGAAGGCTCGTGATGTAGCTCGTGCCATCCAAGGCATGCCTGTCTCAGATGCCCTTGATGCGCTGACATACACCCCTCGTAAGGCAGCTCAGCTCATCGGCAAGACGCTCAAGAGTGCGGTTGCCAATGCTGAAAACAATCATGAGCTCATCGCAGACGAATTGACCGTCAAGGAAGCCACCGTCGGTGATGGTCCTACGTTCAAGCGTTTCAAGCCTCGTGCCCGTGGATCCGCAAGCGCGATCCGCAAGCGCACCAGCCACCTCTACATTGTGCTCACCGATGAGGAAGAAATCCCAGAGCCGCGTGAGCGCTCGGGCAAACCTAAGAAACGCACCCAAGTTTCCAAACCAAAGAAAAAAGCTGCCCCTAAGGCAGCAAAGACAGAGAAAAAAGAAGAAGCTCCCGAGGAAGTTGAGGAAGTAAAAGCTGCGGCTGAAGCTCCCGAGGAAGTAGAAGAAGTCAAAGCAAGCTCCGAGGAGGTTGAAGAAGTCAAGGCCGAGACAGAGGCTGAGGACGCAGCACCTGCTGAGGAAGAAAAAAGCGAAGACAAGTAATCCAATTTAAAAAACAGAACCATGGGCCAGAAAATCAATCCGATCTCATTCCGACTTGCCGTCTCTAAAGACTGGCGCTCCAAGTGGTATGCCACAGGCAAAGAATATACCGATAATCTTCATGAGGATCTCAAGATCCGTAAGTATATCAAAAAGCGCCTGCACATGTCAGGGATATCCAGGGTAATCATTGAGCGCGCTTGGAACAGTGTTCGTGTGACACTGTCTACAGCTCGTCCGGGACTTGTGATCGGCCGCAAAGGAAGTGAGATCGAGAGAATGACCAATGAGATTTCACAGCTCTGTGGTGGCTGCCAGGTCAAAATTGATATCATTGAGATTCGCAAGCCGGAGCTTGACGCCCAACTTGTGGCAGAAAATGTTGCCATCCAGCTTGAGCGTCGTATTGCGTTCCGCCGTGCGATGAAGCGTGCTGTCCAGACAGCGATGGAATTCGGTGCAGAAGGCATCCGTATCCGCTGTGCTGGTCGATTGGGTGGTGCTGACATCGCCCGTGCTGAGTGGTATCGTGAGGGCAAAGTGCCACTTCAGACGCTTCGTGTCCCCATCGACTACGGATTTGCTGAAGCTTCTACCGTTTACGGAATCATCGGCATCAAATGCTGGATCAACAAGAAAGAGGAAAACGAGGAAAAAGGTAATGGTGGCGGCCGCCCCCGAGGTGGTCAGCGTCGTGAACGCAACGATCGTAACAACGCCTAACACTCATTACCGAGAACCAGTTACACAGAAAAACCATTTAAATAGGAGGATAAGACCATGCCATTAATGCCTAAAAGAGTTAAGTTCCGCAAAACCCAGCGAGGAAACCGTGGCGGTAACGCCCAGCGCGGAAATACCGTAAGTTTCGGAGATTTCGGCCTACAGTGCCTCGGTCGTGGATGGATGACCAACCGTCAGATCGAAGCTTGTCGTGTGGCCATCAACCGTAATTTGAAGCGTAAAGGAAAAGTCTGGATTCGGGTATTTCCACACAAGTCAATCACAGGTCGTCCACCGGAAACTCGAATGGGTAAAGGTAAAGGTGCTGTTGAGGCATGGGTAGCGGTGATTCGTCCCGGAACCATGCTGTTCGAGGTTGCCGGTGTTTCCGAGACAGCTGCTAGAGAAGCCCTGCGTCTTGCATCCTACAAACTGGGTGTGCCAACCCGCTTTGTCGTCCGTGGAAGCCACGGTTAAAGAATTCAACATTCAACATTCAAAATTCAAC
>JBDQHQ010000284.1:0-2991 GCA_040264795.1 Akkermansiaceae bacterium
AGCGGACTGGTTCTCATCATCGTAAATAAGGAACTGCTCGATGTTGCGGATCAGGCCGTCGCGCTTTTCAATGTCCTCGGCAAGGTGACATGCCATACCGGTCATGGCCTTGGCATAGACGGAGAGTTGGTTTTTATCGCGGAACAGGTAGCCGAGCATTTCAGGGTTAGCATGTTTGGCTTCGGCAAGTACGAGCCGGACAAAGGCATCCATCGCGGTGGCGTGGGGCTTGGTGTTGGTCTTGCGTTTGCCATGCATGCGGATGCGTTCGGTTTGCTCCGCTTCATGGTTTTTGAGCCAGGTAATCCCCAGATCAATCATGCCGGCGTCCACCTTGGCACCATTGGCTTGGGCAATGAGCAGACCGTGTACGACCACCGCGGTGGTGTGTGGGTAGGAACGTTCGCCGTAGCCGGAGAACCAGCCCCAGCCACCATCGGAAAGCTGCATCTCGCGCAGTTTTTTGATACCTTGTGCGGTCATTTTGTTAACCTCTTTTTCTGAGAACACGGGGTTGCGCTGCCATCGCTGCCACTGAGCCATGCGTTCTTTGTCGTCACCGATTTCCTGCGGGTTGAGGTTGGCGCGTTTGTTCCTGACGTCTTCAAGATCGATGCCCATTTCCTTGATGAGCTTCTGGGCGATAACAGTGGGCACAAAGCGGTTCAGGGTTTGCTCCGTACAGCCGTAGGGGTATTCCACGAGGTAGGGAATGGCGTCGACAATGCTGCCAGCGATGGTGGGGGAGTAGCGGATTTCCAAGCGGGTCTGGTCAGGCTGGCGCTCGGCGGGGACCTTGATAGTGATGTTTGTTGTGTCAGCATCAGGGTCGATCACCCGGCTCCAAGCTTCTTGTTTGAGAATGCCGTGCACGTAAACCGGGTAAGTCATTTCCATGGCGTCGGAGTCGTCCGCTGTGATGACTTTCATTCTGACAATTGCTTCGCCTTCGCGGGTGACTTTTGTGCGCCAGTCGATGCGGGTTTCACCCCCTGCCTCGATGCTGCGCTTTACACTGAGTGGAGAAGTCGACGTCAGTGTGCCACCTTCAAGCTCCAGACTGATCGTGGCATCTTGGTCGGTTTTCAGATAGTTGTGGACAATGGCACTGAGGACCACCTCGTCTTTCTCCACAAAGAAGCGCGGTGCCTGCAGGCGGATGATCAGGTCCTTGCTGGTGATGACCTCGGCGGCACCTTCACCAACGCGGGTGCCTTGGGCCATCGCCCAGGTTTTAATTTTCCAGGTGGTGAGATTGTCGGGGAAGGTGACGGGAACCTCGGCCACACCTTCAGCGTCGGTTTCCACTGAGCCGATCCACTTGATCAGGTCGGCGAAGTCCTTGCGGATCATGACCGGTGCCCCGTTGCCGCCACCTTCAGCTGCGCTATCATTGCCAAAGGGGTCAGCGGCACCCTCGGCTGCGGCCGCGGAAGGTGCTACTGCAGAGTCTGCCATCATTTCCCTCCCCATGGCTCGGCCCGCTTTCATGCGTAGATCACCAAAGGGGGTGTTATCCATATCAGCCAAAGAATGGCCGAAAGCACCGAGGCTTTGCATGCCCCGCTTGCCCCGTTGGACGATGTTGCCCTCAGGATGATTGTGCGAGTGAGCGAACCCGCCGCGGAAGTGGCGGCGCCATTTCCAGAAGTGGGTCTTGATGTCCGCCACGTTACTGCCGCCGGAGATGTATTCGAGGGATTTGTCATAGATGGTGAGGGCGAGTGACCCTTGCACCGGTTCGCCATGCTGATCGGTGACGCGGACTTTAACCGTGCCCTCCGCACGCGGTTTGAAGCGGTCGTTGCTGGTGATGACTTCGACGTTGAGGATACGTTTTTCCGGGGGAACGATGATCTCGCGCACCGCGGTGTGAACTTTGGCATTGGAGACCGTGGCGGCCTCCACAAAGAAGTTGGGCATGTCCTTGAGTGATACCGGGATGTCCACCACCGTGCTTTGTCCCTTGATGTCGATAAAACGGTATTCCATGCCACCGCGTAGTGAGAGTAGTACGGTGCTATCAGGCCGTCTGGCGTTGATCAGTAGTTTGACCACGGAGCCATTGGTGTAGGTGCGCTTGTCCGGGATCAGCTCGATATCGGAATACTGGAACCCTCCTTCGGCTTCACCTTCACCACGGACGGTGAACAGGATGGCACCCTCGATTTCCCTGCCTTTGTCATCGATCATTCTAGCGGCAAGGCGATATTGGCCCGCCCTGCCGGCTTGGAACTTGAGTTGGCTATTGCTCTCGGCAGTGGTGTCAATGTTCCAGCTTTGCACTTCCTTTTCAGAGACCTTGCCCTCCTTGTCCGAGCTGACGCGGTAGAGAATGGCTTTGCCGCGAGTCATGACTTCTTTGCCGAGGGCGGTGCGGGCGGCGATGGTGGCGTTGACCGGATCACCGACATTGGCGTAACCGCGGTCGAGCCAGACGGTGACGTTGTAGGCCTTGCGCGTAGCGATGATGCTGCCCTTGCCAACGATAGTACGGCGGGAGGCGTCGACCACCTCGGCGGTGACCTCGTAACGGTGGTCGGAGTCACCGTGCACGGCCTTGGCGAGTGCGGTGTCGACTTCAATGTCAACGGTGCCATCCGGCTTGATGTCGAGTTCCTGTTCTAACACGATCTCAGGTTGCTCGCCGCCGCGGTGCCACCAGAAGGGGCGGGGGCAGAAACATCCCCAGCGGCTCCAGCCGGGATACCACGGGCGCTCAACATCGAGCCAGCCGTAGCCGCCACCATAGAGCCAGTCCCATGGACTGTAAGGAAACCAGAGTTCGTTGTGGCGGTGGCGCAGTAATTTGAACTTAACCTTGGCATTGCTAACCGGGGCCCCGTGGTAGTAGGTCGCTTTGACCTTGGCCTTGAAGGTTTCACCGAGGCTGACCGGCTCACTAGGGGCGTCGACGCTGACTTCGTATTCCGGTTTTTTGTATTCCTCGACACGGAAGTGGTGATTGCCCATCCACTGGTTACCCATGCG
>JBDQHQ010000285.1:0-2973 GCA_040264795.1 Akkermansiaceae bacterium
CAGTATCGCGCACCATCCTTCGCTTGCTTCGCAAGCTTCCGATGGCAAGCAAGCGTGAGAAGCGTCTGGATCTTCCAGCGACTTATCCACCTCGGCCTCGGGAAAGGCTTGATGCAGTCCCTGAGTTCAATCCCCAAATCGAGGCATGCTCATGGCTTCCACCAGCAGCGCTGGACAACCCTCTCAGATTTCTTTCTATTCTCTCCCAGTGAGCACTCTCATCCGTGAAGCAACACCCAACCCAGAGGAATTGGAAGCACTGTTGCGACTACTCGATGATGATACACCGGCAGTGCGTGAGAAAATCGAAGAACGTCTCGTTGCGTGCGGAGGCGATCTCAGTGAATACCTCGCCTCGCGCAGTCAGGCTCTCAGACAGGAAGAGGAGCGCATTCTGAGCGACCTGCTGGCAGAGGGCCGCCGCCAACGCCTCCACCAGGATTGGGAAACCCCCGTTTCGGGCGCCCTGGGTCTGCGTGAGGATTGGGAGCTTTTCGAGTCCATGCTGCGCGTCCTCTCCGATTTTCTCCACGATGGAGTGACCTGTCGCCAATCCCTTTCTGACGCTCTTGACCTAATGGCTGAGGAAGCCCGTGATAAAAATGTGGCGGATGCCGATCAACTTCGCATCCATCTTTTCAAGCAGGGACTTCTGCGTGGCAATCACAAGGACTATGACGACGCGCGAAACTCGGATCTCGCCTGGTGCGTTGCCGAGGGTAAATCAAATCCCATTGGCCTGGGTGTGCTTTTCGTTTTAATCGCCCGACGGCTTGATCTGGTGGTGGAACCGGTCCCCTTCCCCCAGCATTTTCTCTGCCGCATCCATGAAAGTAGTCGACCCATGATCGTCGACTGCTTCAACCGTGGCCAACTCCATGCGCAGGAGGAATTACTGCGCAATCCTGACCTCAGCGCCGAAGAGCGCCACTCACTCAAGCGGGTCGCGGATCCCGGATCTATTCTGGTGCGTATTCTCAACAATCTGCACTCGGCCCTGTTGAATGCCGAGCGCAATGAGGACGCGCAACTCATCAGCCAATTGCGTCAGTCACTGATTCCGGCAGAAGCCTGATCAGAGCTCTCCTAAGCCTCTGAATCGGCGTCGGTCTTTGAAGACCCCTCTGCTGGCTCATCTTCTTCGGATTCAGTCTTAGCCTGAGGCTCAGGAATCGATATGTCAGCATGCCACTCGCGCACCACCATGGTGTCAATGGTTCCCTGACCTCTACCTATGGTGCTACCCGCTTCGCTGGGCTTGAAGCTCTGGATGGTCTGGATTTTCTCCTTCAGAATTACCGGAAAAATAAGAGACAGCCACAGCTCACCGGATTGTATGGAAACCTCTTCATCAAGCAGGCGGCCCTCGAGATTGGGAAAGTTGCTGCGGCTGAATTGCCCTTTCACCGAAAATCGTCCACATGGCTGTCCCTTGACCTCCTCGATGCCTTCCAATTTGAGGGTGAGGCTGCCCGTGGCCTTTCCAGCAACCAGCATCGGCAGGGCCGCACCACTAATGGTGAATTCGTCGCCAACCTTGATCCGGCGTTTGGCAAACCAGAGTGGGCGCGCCATGACCGCGTTCTCAACCAGCATGTCACCGAATACTGGAGAAAGATCTTGGCTGAGCGCCATCTTCTTGAAATTTCCCTTCGCCTGACCTTTCCAGCCATTTTCATTGAGCACGAAGATCATCGGCTCGGTCAGGGGAGGTGCTTGGCGCAAGGGATTCATCGCTCGGGCAGGCTCAGACTCTTTTTCATCCTCATGCTCTGGCATGCGAAGCTCGAAGCTGCTTTCCTTCAGGCTGTAGAGCACCGATGACCCTTTGCGGTCAAACTCGGCGATGGTCCATTCCTCGCCATTGACGTTTTCGATATTTTTTCCGAGCTCGGTTTCACGTATGATACGTCCGGCAATCTGGCGCTTGTAGGTGGTGACAACGCGAAGGTCGGTTGGAAATTCGAGATCTTTGCGGAACACATAACCCTGCTCGGTCTGATCAACGAGAGCGTAGAGAGGGCTTTTGTTCTGCTCGTCGTTCAGTTCTCCAAGGTGCTCCTCGAGGGTATCACTGACCTTGGATTTCACCTTGTCGGCGGCTTTCCGGATTTGATCACAAGAGACCAAACCCAAAATGACAGGCAGCAGAAGGCAGCGCCGAAGGCAATCAGGAATGCGGCAGGCATTCATGGGTTACGGCAATCGAGTTTCTGGTTCATTTCGATGGCCGGATTTTCCTCCTGCGACTCTCCCACGATGATGGCCGGCACACCGGCCACCGTAGTGTGCGGTGCGACATCACTCAGCACCACACTGCCCGCACCAATCTTGGCACCCGTGCCGATCTCAACCCGCCCAAGAACCTTGGAGCCAGCACCAAGCAACACACCAGAGCGCACGATGGGATGACGGTCGCCGATCTCCTTGCCGGTGCCTCCGAGGGTCACCTCGTGGAGAATGGACACATTATCCTCAATGACAGCAGTTTCACCAACCACAAACGAGGTGGCGTGATCGAGCAGGATGCCACAACCGATACGCGCCGCCGGATGGATGTCCACAGCGAAGGCTTCGCTGGCAAGGCTCTGCAGGTAGAGTGCCATCCAACGTCGATCATTATGCCAGAGTTGGTGAGCAACGCGGTAGGTGGCAAGCGCCAGAAAGCCCTTGAAAAAGAGCAAGGGCTCCAGCAGTGAAAAACAGGCGGGATCGCGTTCATGCATCGCTACCATGTCGCAAGCTGCCTGACCCAAGGACTTGTCATGGCCAACGAAGACATCCGTGAGCAGGGGCTCCATGGCGGAGCGCGGCATATCCTCGCGCGACAGGCGCCGGGCCAGGCGCGCACCCAGAGCCTCCGCAAAGTTGGCGCGCGAAAGGATCACATCGTTGATCATCTGGCTAAGCGGTGGCTCTTCGGCCACCAGGCGCTCGGCTTCTTCACGCAGGGTGTTCCAAATGGTATCCACG